>JALYZO010000129.1 GCA_030945745.1 Actinomycetota bacterium | reverse complement strand
CGCGGCCGTCGACGTCGAACTTGAACTATGTGGCGGGCCAGACGGTCCCGAATGTGGTGATCGCCCCGGTCGGCGCCGATGGCAAGGTCGATTTCTATAACGGTTCGACGGGCACGGTCCAGGTCGTGGCGGATGTGTCGGGCTACTTCACCTGAGCCAAGGCGACAGACTCTCTTTCTGGGCCCATCCCCGGGAACGTCCATTGACCCAAGGGCAACCTGTACGTCGAAGGTGATGTGCGGCGGGGAGCTCACTGCGCGGAGCTCGGGTCGATGTTTCGCCCAGCAGCGGGCGGCGGTCGATTGGAGCGCCGGCTCACGCAGGGTCTTCGAGCGACCCATGTCGCCCCGAGCGGCGCAAGATGTTCGGCATCAGCGCCCCTGGATCCATAGTGTCAATTTCAAGTCGGCTGCAATCGTGTCAGGAGGCGGTTGCACTGAGATCGGCGCGGGCTACGACCTGACGTCAGTTGACGGTGCGGGGACGCAGAACGCCGCCTTGGTGCTCACGGCGCTTGCGGGTAGCGCCACCGAGACGGGTCGATCGTTGCTCGACCCCGGGTGATGCAGCGTGGAACGTGGGGTGGTCGGCGTTGGGGCGTCTGTCATGGCAGGGACCGTAGACGACCGGTGTGTCGGGTAACCGCGTTGGTCCCGGGTAGGCCGGCTAAGAGCCTGATGGACGAGCGGGTCGGAGGGGCCGTGAACCTTGATTGGTTAGGGAGCGGTCCAGCGATCTTTGATCCATGCGGCGAGCGCGTCGATCTCCTTGTCCCCGGCAGGACCGACGGCGAGATCCCAGATCACCGCCGCGGTCTCCTCACCGTCGTCATCACCGGGCGGCGGCGTCCAGGTACGGCCGTTGCGAGCGCAGAACTCGATGGTGCAGACCAGCGCCATACGCTTGTTGCCGTCCGGTAGAGGATGGTTCTTGACGAGGTGGGCGCACAGGACCGCCGCCTTGAGCGCCAGATCCGGATAGAACTCCTCATCGCCAAAGCCGGCAGCGGGGGCGTGCAGCGCGGAGTCGGCGAGACCAAGGTCGGCGACGCGGGCAAACGCTTCCGCCGGCGTGCCCAACACGACCTCCGCGATCGCCAGGAAGTCGGCGAGATCCAGGTAGGCGACCGTCACTCGGCCAGGCGTTCGAGCGCCCGGCGATTCGCGGCGATCGACTCCCGGAGCCGTTGCTGGAAGGCCTGGTCCTTGCGCCGCTCCGCAACCCGGGCGAGCACCGCCTGGCGGATCTCCTCGGCCACGGACACGCCATCGACCTGGGCTACCGCAGCCAAGTCCCCGGCCTCGTCCTCGGGGAGCCGGACCGTGTAGGCACGCTGTGTCATGCATCTACCTTATCTCGCGTCGTGACGCGACGCATCACGCAGCAATCATGCCCTTGCCTCGGTCATTCAGCCCGCCTCGATGGCGTGACGGCGGTGGTTCTCGGCCAGGAGCCGGTCGAGGATCTCGAAGCGAACCGCCGGGCTGACCGTCCACCGCACCCGATCTTGGTCCGGTGGTGGCCGACCTCAGGGTCGAGGTCGTCCCAGCCGTAGGCGTCGAACACGGCCCGGTCGAGGGCCTGGTGGAGGTGCCGCAGTTGGAGGATCTCGGGATCCCGGTCGGCCGGATCGTGGACGTGGTTGTAGGTCGTCGTCAGCCCCCACCCCCGCCCCAGCATCACCGCCCGCCGGTCGGTGTCCAACCGCTCCCCCAGCGCCCCCATCGCTGAGGTGGTCGGTGGCCGGGGCAAGGTGAGGAACACATCGGTGGGCGCGTAGTTGATCCGGGTTTCCAAGGTCGACGTGTAGCGGACTACCCAGGTGCCGTGCACGCTGGAGGACAGCAGGGCCAGTTTGGCGAAGTCGTCGTCGGAAGAGGACGCATTTCTCGTTGAAGACCGGCCCAGTTGGCAGGCGCAGGGGCATCACCGTGCTGCTCACCCTGGCGAGGGCGAGGACGTGGGCGAGGCCGGCGACAGCCCGGTAGAGCTCCGGTGCCGGTCGCTTGAACCGCCACCAACGCTCTTTCTTTTGTTCGGACCTCTCGGTTCAGGTCCCGTTCGGGCTTGACCAGCCGCCGGACGATGTCGAGGAGCTCGGGATACTGCTCGCAGCGGTCCAGGGGCCAGTCCTGGAAGTTGATGACGTGGCGGCTGGCGGAGGCATCGGGGCGTTGGCTGAGGTCGCGGCCGGTGACATAGGTCCGGATGACGTCGGCGTTGCGAGGGGGGCGGCGGATGAGGTCGGTGGCCTGTTCGGGGGTGAGGGTGAAACCGAGGCCCTCGATCCTTGGAGCCGTGAAAGGCGAGGCTGTTGTTCTCCCGCAGCGGGAGGGGTCGTCCGCTGATCCTGCCCTCCGGTTGGAGGTCGACACCGATACGGGGAACGTCCTCGCCGTCCAGCCAGCATGCCGCTTCCGTCTCCAGTTCGGTCCGGCTGGTCCACAGGTCGACGATCTGCAGGTTGACGCTGCGGCTAGGCCAGGGATGGCTGGATCGGCCCCGGCGGATGGTGAGGTGGCGGCCGGTTGCCTGGAGCAGGCCGACGTCGAGGGTGTCGCCCTCCACCAGGGTATTGACGGCGAGATAGCCAAGCTGGCCCCGCCGACAAAGGAGTCGTTCGGCTCTCAGGAGGAAGAAGGCGACAAGGTCGGCGTTGCCTTTCACGCCCCGTGCGTCCCATGTCTGGAGCCAGAGGCGGTAGTCATCCCCGAGGTTGCCTCGGATCTTGCTTCCTCCGAGGAACGGGGGTTTGCCGATGATGGCGTCGAAGCCGGGGTCGGGGGTGTCGGCGAACACCTCGGGGAATGCGAGGGGCCAGTGGAGGGGCACCCGGGGGACGGTGCCGGCCGGCCGGGCCCGTTGCAGGTCGGCTTCGGCTTCCCGGCGGAGGTTGGTGTCGTCGCCGGCGGTCTCGGCGGCGATGACGCGGTCGGCGAGGAC
>JALYZO010000055.1 GCA_030945745.1 Actinomycetota bacterium | reverse complement strand
GTCCTCGGCGCGATGTGCGCCATCGTCGCTGTCAAAGCCCTCTACCCAGGGGTCACGCCCGCCGAGGCCGCAGATGTCGTCGTCCCCCACCTTCACACCGAGGAGACATCGTGACCCACAAGCCCGTCGTGCTGTTCGTGTGCATCCACAACTCGGGGCGCAGCCTGGCCGCCAAAGTCCTCCTCGACCACCATGCCCAAGGCCGCGTCGACGTTCGCTCCGCCGGATCCGAACCAGGCGACCAGCTGAACCCCTCGGTCGTCGCCGTTCTCCGCGAGCGTGGCCTCGACCCGTCGCGGGAGTTCCCCAAACCCCTCACCGAGCAGACAGCCCAAGACGCCGACGTCGTCGTCACCATGGGCTGCGGCGACACCTGCCCCTACTATCCAGGTAAGCGCTACCTGGACTGGGAACTCGACGACCCCACCGGCCAACCGGTCGAAGCGGTCAGGGCCACCGTCAAGGAGATCGACCGGCGGGTCCGAGACCTGCTGGCCGAGCTGACTGGTCCGAGAGACACCGTCCCGACTGATGCGACTTGAGTCTCCTAGACGCCCTTGGCCTGCTCCCACACGTTGGCCCGGGGCCGGTCGAAGGCGGCTTCGACGGTCTCGCCCCGCACGGACGCGAAGGCCATGTCCCGCCACCGTCCGCCTCCGGCCAGGGGTTGGGGCAGGTTCTCGGGGCCGAACCAACCGACATCTTGGGTCTCCAGTGGGTGGGGGTTGAGCGATCCGCCGACAGCCCGGCACTGGAAGACCACGGAGTAGAACGGCAGGCCCCGAGCGCCGAGGCGCAGGCTGTCGATCACGGCGATGATCCGCACCGGCTCGACCTCGATGCCGGTCTCCTCCTCCACCTCCTTGGCCACCACCTCGGCCGGTGAGTAGCCGATGTCCGCCCACCCCGTCGGGTACAGCCAGACGCCCGAATCGCCCCGTTGGATGAGGAGCAGCTCACCGGCGTCATTGCCCACCACTGCACCGACCGCGACCTTGGGCGTCACGTAGCCGGCGACCCCGTGGCCGACGCTGTCGAGCCAGCCTGCGGTCAGGTCGTCCGCCGACACCCCGTCGCGATGCGACGCCCGGCTTCCGATCTCGGCGGCCACCTTGAGGACCTCCTCGAAGCGCTCCCGCTCGTAGAGGTTCTGGGTGAAGCCCAGGCCCGTTCGGGCGATGCCCGACAGGGACTCGCTCCACCTGGTGAGATCCGCTTCGGTCACGTCGGGTCCGGCCATCGGGCGCGAGGCTACCCGGGGGGACAGCCCCAGGCGCCGCCGGTCCGGGCTACAGCTCGGCGATGAGGGCCCGGGCGGCGACCTGAACCGGGTCCCAGGTGGACGAGAAGGGTGGCGCATAGCCCAGATCGAGCATCAAGACGTCCTCGACGCTGAACCCGGCGGCCAGGGACGCAGCGATCACGTCGACGCGCTTGGCCGCCCCCGGGCCGCCGACGAGCTGCGCGCCGAGAAGGCGTCCGCTGCCCTTCTCGGCCAGCATCCTCACCGTCATCGGCTCCGCGTCGGGCATGTAGCCGACGTGGCCGGTGGTCTCGATGGTCCTGGTGACGAACCCGAACCCGGCGGCGGTGGCCTCTGCGGTGTTCAGCCCGGTGCGGCCGATCTCCGTGCGACAGATGCGGGTGACCGCGGTGCCGGCCACCCCCGGGAAGGTGGCGTACCCGCCGGACAGGTTGATGCCGGCCACCCGGCCCTGCTTGTTGGCCACGGTGCCGAGCGCCGAGTAGGCGGGCCGACCGGAGACGATGTTGATCGACTGGCAGCAGTCGCCGGCGGCGAAGACCCCCTCGGCCGACGTGCGCTGCTGGCGGTCGACGACGATGGCGTCGCGCAAACCGACGGTCAGGCCCGCCTTGACGGCCAGCTCCGAGTTGGGGCTGACGCCCATGCCCAGCACCACGAGGTCGGCGGGGAGGGTCCCGGCCGAGGTGCGCACCACCGATTCGTCGACCTCCTCGAGCACCTCCTCCAGGCGCAGATTGATCCCCATCGAGCGCATGGCCCGGCTGACCAGGGCGCCCATCTCCGGGTCAAGGGCAGGGAGCACCTCGGCCCGGGCTTCGACGATGGTCACCGCCGCACCTCGTTGCAGGAACGACTCGGCCAGCTCCAGGCCGATGTAGCCGCTGCCCACCACCACCACGTGCTCCGGCCGTCGATCGGCGGCATCAGCCAGAAGGTCCCGGGCGTCGGCCAGGGTCTGCACACCATGCACGTGGGAGGAGTCGAGACCGGGGATCGGCGGGCGACGGGGGATCGCCCCGGTGGCCAGGTGCAGGAGGTCGAAACCCAGGCGGTAGGTCCGCTCATGCGCCAGGTTGACCACCTCGATGCTGCGGGCGTCGAGGTCGATGCCGCTGACCACGTGGCCGGTTCGCATGTCGATGCGAACCTCCCGGAACTTCTCGGGGGGCCGGCTGATCAGGTCCTCCAGGTGCGCCACCTCGCCACCTATGAGGTAGGGGATGCCACAGGCGGAGTAGCTGGTCCACGGCCCCTTCTCCAGGGCCACGATCTCCATGTCCGGGTTGCGGCGCCGGGCGACCGATGCTGCGGCCATGCCTGCCCCGTCCCCACCGACCACCACCAGGCGTTGTCCCACGTCCGAAACCCTAGGGGAAGGGCCAGCGACAGGCGGGCGTGGCGCCCGGGCCACCCGGTGCTCGACGGCGGTCGGATCGTGGGACTATGGGGTATGGCCGTGCGCGAAGACTGCCGTCACTATGTGGGCCGCTCCACGTCGGGGGGCGACATCATCCGACGCTGCCGTCTCTCGGTCAACCAGGACGACCCGTTCGCCTGCCCGGATGGCTGCCTGTTCTTCGAGGATCGGCAGGTGTCGCGGATCGGTTGGACCCAGGCCCCGACCGAGCCGATGTCCAACACCGCCGACAAGCTGGCCGGCCTGCCGCCCACCAAGCGGTCCCGCAGGCCGAAACCGCCGAAGCCCAAGAAGAAGCGCTGATCGGCTGCCGCTGAGTCGGGCCCCGGAGAGCCGGCGCCTTGCTCAGCTGCGGTGACGCCGTTTGTGCTCGAACGCCTTGGTCGCCCCCCAGACGATCCCCGGGCCGCGGAGGTCCTCGGCCACGTCGGCCAGGGACGCCGGCGACAAGTCGTAGACATCGGCGGGGAAGGCCCGCACGGCGAAGTCATCCCGTTCGACGTGGGGACAGCCTGCGTCCGCAAGCACCGCCGTGGGGAAGCGCACCGCGGCGCGGATGACCGCCAGGGGCGTGGAGCGCTGATCGTCGATGTCAGCGTCGAGCAGGGTCCGCACGCGGGGCGACACCTCAGCGCGCGCCGCCGCCCCGGCGGCCGCCGCGGCAGCGGCCACATCGGGTGGGCACTGCCCTCGCCACGCCGTCATGATCGTGGTCACGCAGCGCCGCACCCACGCCTCGATGGCCTCGTCGATGCCGTCGGCCAGCGCCCGGGCCGGGTCCTCGATGCCGGGATCGTCCACGCCACCATGGTGGCGGCCGACCGGCCCCTTCGGCCAGCACCTCGCTGCGACCCTGACCGTCGAGGCCACCTGCTTGGGCGTAGGCCCGGCGTAGGCCCAGCCAGCCACCATGCTGGACGTGATGCGACCGTTCGCCCAGCCCCGTCCGTCTCCCACTCCCCCCGGCCCCGGCCAGGAGTCGGTGTGGGACTACCCCCGCCCGCCCCGCCTGGAGCCCGAACCTCGCCGCATCCGTGTGGTCCTGGACGGGCTGGTCGTTGCCGACACCACGGCCGCCTACCGGGTGCTCGAGACCAGCCACCCGCCGACCTACTACCTGCCGCCGGGCGACCTCACCCCCGGCTGCATGGAGGATGCCACAGGATCGAGCTTCTGCGAGTGGAAGGGCCTGGCCCGGTACTGGAGCGTCCGGGCCGGCGACACCGTGGCCCCGGCGGCCGCCTGGTCCTACCCGGACCCGACCCCGGGTTTCGTGGATCTGCGGGACCATGTGGCCTTCTACGCTCCTGCCATGGACCTCTGCGAGGTCGGCGGCGAGGTCGTGACAGCGCAGCCCGGCGGGTTCTACGGGGGCTGGGTGACGTCGTGGGTGCTCGGTCCCTTCAAGGGCGAACCGGGGACCAGGGGCTGGTAGGGACGGCGACGCGCGACGCTCAGCTGGCCGCCATGCCGACGATGGGCGCGTTCAGCGGTCTACCGCCCTCGCTCCCGCGGAAAGCCGCGTCACCGAAGGAGAACACGCCGCCGTCGGCGCTCACCAACCAGTACCCGCCCCCGTGGGCTCCCTAAGGACCCGCATAGGCGGCCGGCGTTTCAGCGGTCGGCCCCACCTCGAACGGCGCCGTCACCCCGATGAACGGGGCCATGCGCCCATGGCGATCCGACGCATCCCCACGGTAACGGATGCGGTACCGGCCCGGCGCGGTGACGATCGGGATGTCCCAGCTGACGGTGATCCGAGACCCCTGGCGCCCGATCCGAGCCCAGCGGAACTTCGTCGACCAGTCGCCGTCATCGGCCACCGTTCGCCAACCTCCCCCCTCCGCGTGCTGCACCTCGACGAACGTGTCGCCCCGGCGTTGGTCGTTGTTCGGATAGGCGCCGACGAACGCCACCAGGGCCTGCTCACCCGCTACGTAGCGTTCCCGCGGGGCCAACAGCACGTCACCGAACGCCGCCGTGCTCAGCACCTGGTCGGTGATCGATCTGCGCCGCCACGGCCGACGATGGGCCGACAGGTCGGGAGGTGGCTCGCCTGGCGGGCACCGAGTCCCGTCGCGCAGCGCCCGGGCCAGAAGGGCGGCGGCCTGCTCGAACGCTCCCAGCTCCCAGCGGCCGAACAGGGTGCTGCCGCCCTCGTAGCGCTGCGCGTCGTACTCCTCGGGGGTGGTGATGTAGTGGATGTAGGCGTTGGCGTACCCGGCCACCAGCACATCGCCGATGTCGGCACCGACGATGGCCGCCACCCTCCTGCGCAACCGCAGCCCGGCGACGATGGTGACCTCACCGGGGATGGCCAGGAGGTGGAGCGGACCGATGCGGATGAGCTGGACCGGTACGCGCTCCTGGACAAGAGGCACGGCGCGGGCGTTGAGGGGGTTGCCGGGCAGCGCCACGGCCTTGGGGGCCTGGGCGTCGGCGAGCCGTCCCGACAGGCGGTAGAGGACCCGGCGGGAGAAGGCCTCCCACAGCGGGTTCTGGCCCAGGCCCTGGCGGAAGCCGCGGAAACCGGGGCCTTCATCGGTCCCGGCGAACGCCGCCGCCCCCGCTGCGGGACGGGAGGTCCGGTGCGCCCGCCCATCGCCGGTGAACTCGGGCGCCACAACGGTGTCGGCCAGGTTGATCCAGGTCGTCCGGGAATCGACCCCGCCGTTGATGGCCTGGCCGGCCAACCGGGCCGCCGCCTCGTACTGGCGGCGACCGATGAGGCGGGTGTTCTCGAACTCGTTGCCGGTCGGGCCAGAGCCGGGAGCGAGGTTGAGGTTGGGCGACATGTCCCCGGTGTTGGTCTGGGCGAAGGCGGCGATCAGGGGCGGCTGAGCGGCGGCCAGGTAGTCGCCCCCTTCCACCACGCGTTCCCAGTGGTAGGAGGCGTAGCCCTTGTTGTCCCCGCTGATCAACGTGTTGCGGTTGGTCATGGAGGTTCCGTGGGTGGCGAACCAGTTGACGGCGCCCACCGTCCGGCCTTCACGCTCGATGCGAAGGAGGGTCGTCTGGGGGTCGATGGCGTCGGGGAAGAACGCCCGCTCGCCGTCGGGGTTCCGCTCGAACGCGGCCCGGGACCGGTTGACGCTTGCATCGCGCAGCTCACCGCGGGCCAGGGTCAGGGTGGCCGGGGCCACGTCGTCATGAGCCCGGCCGATGGCTTCGACGACGCCGTCGACGATGGCGGCGAACGTCTTGGGGTGGAACCCGCTCAAGATGTAGAGCAGATGATGGGAATAGCCTCCCGGGCCGCAGTGCGTGTGCGTCGCCGTCAAGGTCACGTTGTGGTCGGTGTAGAGGTCGCCGTAGCGGGCGGACAATCGACGCAGGATCTCCTGGCGGATGCTGTCAAAGACCATGGGCAGGTCGCTGACCACCAGCAGGATCCGCCGACCCGTCGTCGCGTCGGCGATGACGAACGCCCTGGAGCGCAACCTGGTGTGGATCCCCGTGGCCCGCTGATCCTTCTTGCCGTAGCCGAGGAGCTCGACGTCGACCGCCTCACCGGTGATGTCGGCGATGCCTCGACCCACCAGGTACCCGTCGTCGGCCATCTCCCCATGGTGACAGCCCTGGGCGACCGCTCGGTCACGGTGCTCACCTGCCCCTTGACACACCGTCCCCATCAGTCGTCGTCGATGACGAAGCGTGCGCCGGGGCCCCTCAACGCTGCACGGTCGTCGGGGTTCAACAGGCCGCAGTGCTTGAGCGACAGGCAGCCACACCCGATGCATCCGTCGAGGCGATCGCGGAGACGTTCGAGCATGGCGATCTGGGCGTCGAGGCGCGGTCGCCAGTCCGACGACAGGCGGTGCCAGTCGCGCTGGCTCGGCGTTCGGTTGTCGGGCAGGGACGCCATGGCCGTACGGATGTCATCGAGGGAGAGCCCGAGCTGTTGGGCGATGCGGACGAACGACACCCGGCGGATGACGTCACGCGCGTAGCGACGCTGGCCCCCGTCGGATCGGGTGGCGTGAATGAGGCCCTCCCGCTCGTAGTATCGCAGGGCCGAGGAGGCAACGCCGGTGCGCTCGCTCAGCTCCCCGATGGTCAGCTCGGGTACCACAGGTTCCGATGCTAG
>JALYZO010000052.1 GCA_030945745.1 Actinomycetota bacterium | reverse complement strand
ATCTTGCTGAGAGGTACGCAAGCCATAACGTTAGCTTTCCGGTGGTTGAGGAATCATTGGCGAAGTTGTTCGCAGGGTTCCGGTTGCTTCGTCGCGACTCGCGTTTAGCCTCCGAATATGCTAATAGCAGCTACCTACAACTGATTGCGCAGCGGAGTGACGGCTCGGGGATTGCGAAGAATCCAGAAGACTAGCGCTCAGGTCCTCGTTACACCGGTTGGTGACCTGCGGCTTGGCAAACGTATGCCCGCCCACTCTCAAGGAACAGTGTTCCTCGCGGAGGTGGCGTATGAGGGCGCCGCTGGTGTAAAGCAGGCGGTCTATAAGGTGCGTCGCGCGATTGACGCGGAGCGCGAGGCGGCTGACATCGCAAGGGTTGTTGCCGAACCAGTCGGCCTTAGTTGTCGTGTGGAGAGCTTTGCGTTAGAGGGCGGGTTCTTCCACCTACTTGTAGAGCACGTACGCGGGCGTTCGTTTGAGCACGGGCATCGGAATGGTGAGAATAGTAGAGGCTTTTCGCGGTGGCTTTCGAGGTTGCCACTTCAGGTAAAGGCGCAAGTTGGCTCGGACCTACTCGTTTCGCTTACGGCGCTCCACGACAAGGGCCTATGTTTTCCTGACCTTCGATTAGATCAGATGATTCTGCGGAGTGATGGCCGGGGTATCCTAGTTGACGTGGATGGTATCGCCTCATTTATCGAGTTGGGCGGCAAGGCAGTGCGCTTCAGGACGTCGGGGCTAATCCCGCCGACGGGTTTCGATGATGTCAAGGCAGACGTGTTCGCGGCGGGGTTTCTGCTGCATGAGTTGTTTTTCGGTGCCCATATGAAAGTCGGAGCGGCCACGCGGGGCGGAATCGGCGAACTGGTGCGGGAAATGGCGATCCCGGTGGGCCGGGGGGGGTGTGCAACCAGCGGTGAAGCTCGAACGCGCCTCCTGAAAGTAATGTCAAGCGAGGGCGTGTTTGGAATAATGGGGGCTTAATGTACTTTGCGGCCTCCTGGCAGATGCACATAGAACCAGGGTGCTGGCGCGCCTTCTACTTCTACTTCTAGATCCGTCCGCCCACTCGCACTATCTATCTAACGAAATGGGTGATGGAGGCGCCTCGAGGTCGACGAGCGCACGGGCCAGGTCGGCGCCGGTCACGAGACGACGTCCTCGCAGTCCAGCGACCACCAGGCCTGGCCCCACACCTCGGCCGGGTGGAAGCCGAGGGCCACCGCCCACCGGTCCGCCAGCGACCACGTCAGCCCCGCCCGACAGGCCCGGTGGATGTTGCCGCCAGAGATCCCCAGCCGGCGGGACAGAAGCATGATCGGATCGCCCGGGCCCGGGCACATAGCGGAGAGCGGCTCGATCGGGAACCGGGCCATGAGCCCCTCAGGGCTGCGCACGACCCCTCACGGTCGATCTGGTCACGGTGCTCTTCGGACCAGCCCGGCGTCGGCTGAGGCGCTCCTGCCACGCCTGGTGCCGCTCCTGAGCGACCACTGTGATGATGAGATCCATGAGGTTGCAGTCGGAGCTTGACCCGGATTTCCCACTGGCTTCGTGCCTTCTGGCTGACTCGTCGGCTCCGGCTGCAGCCGATCTTGATGCCGATCATCGGTTGAGTCCTCCTCCTGGTGGCGTGATCGTCGAGGTCGACCGTGGGTCGGCCAGCTCGAGGGGCCGGCACCCGCAGCGGGCGTTCGTGGTCCGGCTCCGACGAGGGGAGGAGAGCGTGATCGTGACGGTCGGGTTGTCGCAGGTCGCCGCTGAGCGCCTAGCCGATCACATCGCTGATGTTGTTGGCTGCTGCCGCCCGGCGGTGCGCGAACCATGACCGCAACGTTGCGCAGTCACTGCCGCGCGGTGGTATCCACCACTATTCCAGTCCTCGTCGGCCACGATCGCCTGGTGGCGGGCCACGACACCAGGTCTGACCCCTCGTATTCCCACTGGCCCAGTGCCTGACGGTTGACCTGTCGGCTTGGTGCTCAGACCGCCACCGGCGTACCCGACCAGACGGGCAGTGACCTGATAGGAGCCTGGCCTAAAGGCCCCCTCACAGTGCTGTCCCGCCCGTCCAGCCGGGCTCGCCATCACCACCCACTCGAACAAGGAGATGGCATGACCACGATCGCGCAGATCGGCCCCACCGGTGTGATCATCGGTGTCGACACCCACAAAGACGTCCATGTGGCGGTAGCCCTGAACGGCCTCGGCCGCCGGATCGGCTCAACGACGATCCCGACCACCGCGGCCGGCTACCGCAACCTGGTGGCGTGGGCCGGAGCACTCGGCGACATCGAGGCGTTCGGGGTGGAGGGCACCGGCTCGTATGGGGCCGGCCTGGCCCGGCACCTGCGAACAGGCGACCACCAAGTCATCGAGGTGGTCCGCCCCAACCGTCAGGCCCGACGGCTCCACGGCAAGTCCGACCCGGCCGACGCTGAGGCGGCGGCGCGTGCCGTTCTGTCTGGGGAGGCGACCGGGACCCCCAAGTCCGGCGACGACCTCGTCGAGATGATCCGGGTGCTGCGCGTGGCGCGCTCCACGGCCCGCAAGGCCCGCACCCAGGCCCTCAACGCCCTCAAGTCGCTCGTGGTCACCGCCCCCGTCGAGCTGCGCGAGCAGCTACGGGGCCTGGCGGGCACCAAGCTGGTGGCCACAGCGGCCCGCCTGCGCTCAGGGCCCGAAACGACGACCACCGCTGCGAACAAGACAGCGCTGCGAACTCTCGCCGGCCGCTGCCAGGCCCTCGACGCCGAGATCGCCGCCCTAGACACCCACCTCGCCGAGCTCACGGCCACAGTCTCCCCCAAGCTGGTCGACACCTTCGGTGTCGGTCCCGATGTCGCCGGCGCCTTGCTCGTCGCGGCGGGCGACAACCCAGGCCGCCTCCACTCCGAGGCGGCGTTCTCCATGCTCTGCGGAGCGTCGCCCGTCGAGGCATCGTCGGGCAAGACGATCCGACACCGCCTCAACCGTGGCGGCGACCGCCAAGCCAACGCCGCCCTGCATCGCATCGTGATCGTCCGCATGCGCCACCACGCGCCCACACAGACCTACGTCCAGCGGCGCACCACCGAGGGCCTGTCCAAGCCGGAGATCATCCGCTGCCTCAAGCGCTACGTCGCCCGCGAGATCTACGGCATCCTCCACGACACCGTCACACCTGCCGTCCCCGCCGCAGCATGAACCAAATGACATGAGAAATCTTCCCCCCGCCCGAGTACTTTCCGAGGCGACCGTGAGCGCAAGGCTGACAGCGTCCTCGCCTGCCGACCTTGGTGGCGTCTAACCTGGGTGAACCAGTGGTTGGCCTGGCCCTACCACTGCCTTGTTGCGGCCTGCCAGTGGCCACCAGTCCTGGCGCCGGCCCGTGTGACGCGCGAAGATGGGTTACTTGCTACCTCGACGAACTGCCGCGGGATGACCTCACCGGAAGTAGCTGAGTGACCCGCGAGGTGAAGGCAGCCGGACGCTTACACCTAGCGGACGCCGTCCGCATCGTATCGGAGCTTTGCCGGGCTCCTCACGCCGAGCCCCTGTTGCTTGACTTGCGTCCGCTCGACTTGGTGACCAGCGGAGGCGCACATCTTGATCCGACCGGGGTGGCCATACTCTCCAACGTCTTGCTGACGAGCGAACGGCGACGGAACCTAACAGTACACGTGCCCACCCGAGATGTCACGCTTCGACAGTTGGCACAAGGCG
>JALYZO010000019.1 GCA_030945745.1 Actinomycetota bacterium | reverse complement strand
CTCGCTCGCCGACCTCAACTCCCATGGAGGGTGTTCCTCGGTCGTGGATGGCGGTAAGTCTCACAAGCTTGTCCTGGTCACCTCGCCAGTGTGGTCGTGCCCGGGCCCAACCGCAATGACCTTCGGTGCTCCGCCGGTCTAGACCGCCAGGCCGGCGGTGGTGGCCAGGCCGGACAGCGACACCAGGGGACGGGCCCCGATGTGGCTGACGACCTCGGCGGCCACCAGGCCACCGAGGCGGGCGCAGGCTCCCGGATCGGCGCCGCGCACCATGGCGTGGAGGAAGCCGGCGGCAAAGCTGTCGCCGGCCCCGGTGGAGTCGACCACGCGGGCCACCGTCTCGGCAGGCACCGACACCGTGGCGCCGCCCGTGGCCACCGTCGAACCCTTCGCGCCCAGGGTGACCACGACGGTTGAGCACTGCTCGGCCAGCTTGGCCACCGCCTCGTTGACGTCGTCGGTGCCGACAAGACCGCAGGCCTCGTCCTCGTTGGCGAACAGCACGTCAACCCGGGGCAGGAGCGCCCGCAGGACATCGCCGTGGAGCTGGACCCAGAATGGGTCAGACAGCGACAGCGCCACCAAGGTGTCCGCCTCATGGGCGGCGGACACGATGCGCTCCACGGTCGCATCGGTGCTGTCCAGACCGCAGAGGTAACCCTCCACGTAGACCACGCGGGCGGCGGCGACGGTGTCGGCATCGATGTCCTCCGGGGGCAGGAGGTCGCCGATCCCCAGGCTGGTGCACATGGTCTTCTCGGCATCGGAGGTGACCATGATCAGGCACCGGCCCGTCCCCGGGCCCTCGTGGCCGGGAGGGACCTCGTAGTCGACGCCGGCGGAGCGGATGTCATCGGTGAACACCTGGCCCAGATCGTCGTCGCGCACCTTGCCCATGAACGCGGCGGCCGTACCCAGCGAGGCCAGGCACACCGCGGTGTTGGCCGCCGAGCCCCCCGACGCCGTTGTGGCCGCCCCCAGAGCGCCATAGATCTGCTCGGCCCGGTCGTCATCAACGAGGGTCATGGTCCCCTTGGTCAGACCGAAGCCGGAGACGAGGTCGTCATCGCTCGGCGCCAGCACATCGACGATGGCGTGGCCGACGGTCACGATGTCCACAGCTCGTTCCATGGGGGCACCCTACGCGGAGCACGGGCGGGACTTCACCACGCTCGGGCCTAGGCTGTCGATCGCCCTTCGCCGAATCCCTGCAAGAGGTGCACCCCTTGGCCACATTGGCAGATCCCCGCCTTCCCCGCACGGCCATCCCCAGCCGCTACGACCTGGAGCTGGCTCCTGACCTGGCCGAGTCGTCGTTCACGGGCACGGTCACCATCGACCTGGAGGTGACGTCCGACACCACCGAGCTGGTGCTCAACGCCGCCGAGCTGGTGATCGACACCGCCGAGATCGCCGTTGCCGGCGGGGACAAGCTCACCGCGTCGGTCACCCACGACGAGGCCGAGCAACGCGCCACGCTGGCCTTCGACACGGCGGTACCGGCCGGCTCGGGCCACCGCCTGATCCTGCGCTTCACCGGCATCCTCAACGACCAGCTCCACGGCTTCTATCGCAGCCGCTTCGACGACGACGCCGGGGCCAGCCACACCATCGCCACCACCCAGTTCGAGCCGGCCGACGCCCGCCGTGCGTTCCCTTGCTGGGATGAGCCCGAGCTGAAGGCCACCTTCGCGGTGACCCTGATCGTGGACGAGGATCTCACCGCCCTGTCGAACGGGGCCGAGGTGTCCTCCGAGAGTGTGGGGAACGCCAAGCGCCGTGTGCGCTTCGCCGAGACGATGCCCATGTCGACATACCTGGTGGCCTTCGTCGTCGGGCCATTCGAGGTGAGCGCGCCGACGGAGGTCGCCGGTGTGCCCCTCCGCGTGGCTACGCCGCCCGGGCGAGCGGAGTTGACCGGCTACGCCACCCAGGTCGCCGCCCATGCCCTGACCTTCCTGGCGTCCTACTTCGGGGTGGCCTACCCCCACGACAAGATCGACCATGTGGCCATCCCCGATTTCGCATTCGGGGCCATGGAGAACCTGGGCTGCGTCACCTACCGGGAAACTGCGCTGCTCATCGATATCGAGCGGGCGTCCCAGCTCGAGTTGCAGCGGGTGGCCACCGTGGTGGCGCATGAGACCGCCCACATGTGGTTCGGCGACCTGGTGACCATGCGTTGGTGGAACGGGATCTGGTTGAACGAGGCCTTCGCCACGTTCATGGAGCTGACCACCACCGATCACTTCCGTCCCGACTGGGGCGTGTGGACCGCCTTCGGGGCCGGCAAGGCGGCGGCGCTCGCCACCGACGGCCTGACCACCACCCGGCCGGTGGAGTTCGCCGTTGGCCGCCCGGAGGAGGCCGAGGCCATGTTCGACGTGCTCACCTACCAAAAAGGCGGGTCGGTGCTCCGCATGCTCGAGCAGTACCTGGGAGCCGAGGTGTTCCGCAAGGGCATCAGCCACTACCTCGAGACCCATGCGCACGCCAACACCGAAACGGCCGACCTGTGGAATGCGCTGGAGAGCGTGTCTGGCGAACCGGTCCGCCAGACCATGGACTCGTGGATCCTCCAGGGCGGTTACCCGATGGTCAGCGTGGACCTGGGTCCCGACGGCCACAGCCTGACCCTCGATCAGCAGCGCTTCTTCTACGCCGGGACCCCCACGGATGACCGCTGGGTGATCCCGGTCAACCTGCGCGCGTCGGTGAAGGGCCAGGTCGTCACCCGCCGCCTGCTCCTCGACACCGCGTCGACCACCGTCGACGTCGGTGGTCCCGTCGAATGGGCCGTGGTCAACGAGGGCTCCTGGGGCTTCTACCGGGTGCGCTACAGCCCCGAGCTGCTCAGCCGGCTCACCGCCAGCATCCAGGCCATCGCCGACCCCTTGGAGCGGCTCAGCCTGGTGGGCGACACCTGGGCGGACGTGGTCGCCGGCGCGCAACCCCTCGACGACCTGCTGCTTCTCCTCGAGGCCCTCGGCGACGAGAGCGACCCCGACGTGTGGGGCGCCATGCTCAACCCCTTCGGCCTGCTCAACCTCATCGCCGACGAGGAGGGCCGGGCGGCGATCGCTGCGTGCGTGCGCCGGCTGGCGGGGCCGGCGTTCGCCCGTCTGGGCTGGGAACCCGACCCCGACGAAGGGTCCAGGGCGGGCACCGTTCGTAGTCGGCTGGTGGCCGCTCTGGGCGTGCTGGGCGCCGATCCCGACGTCCGCTCCGAAGCCATCCGCCGCCACGAGGAGTGGACGGCCGGCCGGGTCGGGCTGGCTCCCGATCTGGTCACCGCAGCGGTCAACGTGGTCGCCACCGCCGGGGGACCCGACGCCTACCAGACGGTCCTGGATCGCTACCGGGCGGCCACCAACCCCCAGGAGAAGATGCGCTACCTCCACGCCCTGGGCGGCTTCGAGGACCCGGCGCTGCTCGCCCGCAGCCTCGAGCTGTGCATGAGCGACGAGGTCCGCAACCAGGACGGGCCGTTCCTGGTCGGCTCCATCATGGCGACCAGGACCGGCTCCGCGTTGGCCTGGGAGTGGGTGGAGGCCAACTGGGACCGCATCATTGAACGCTTCCCCAACAACCTGCTGATCCGCATGCTGGAGGGGATCACCGGGCTGGTCGACCCCGTCCTGGCCGAGCGCGCCCACGCGTTCCTCGACACCCACCAGGCGCCGATCGGCGGCCCCCGCCTCCAGCAGCTGCAGGAGCGCATGGACGTCAACGTCGCCCTCGGCCAGCGCATCGGGACCTCCTTGGCCGCCGCCCTCGCCGGGCGTTGCTGAGACACGATGCTGGTCGATCCCAGCGCCCCCTCCGTCTTCGCCGTCGAGGATCGCTCCGTGCAGCTGGCCTGGGGCTGGCTGCCGGCCGCCGGACTGACCATCGAGGTTGCAGGCGTCGAGGTCGTCCTGCCCGATTCGGCGCCCGCCCAGCTGCACCGCCGGGGCCGGCCCTCACGCCGGATCGGCCGAGGCCCAATGGGGCCGGGCGCGGTGACCATCGACGGCCTCGATCCGACCACCTCCTACGATGTCACCCTGCGGGGTCCCGGCCGGGCGCGCCGGCGCGTCGCTCGGTTCACCACCCTGACACCACCCCCCGGTCGCCTGACTGCCCGCTTCGCCACCATCAACGACACGCACCTGGGTGACCGTGCGTTTGGGGCGCTGGGCACGATCACCGACGTCATTCCCCTCCCCCCCGACCTCGATCCCTACCCGGTGCGCTGCGCCCGGGCCGCCATAATCGAAGCGGCGCAATGGGACGCCGAACTGATCCTGGCCAAGGGCGACCTGACCCGCGACTCCGAACCGGTGGAGTTCCACGAGGTGGGCCGCATGCTGGCCGATTCCCCCGTGCCGGTAGGGGTGATCCTTGGCAATCACGACGTCCGCCACGGCATCGACGGCTCGGCGATCCTGGCCGGCCACGGCATCGCCGTTGCCGAATCAGCGACGGCCATGGACCTGGACGGGTTGCGCATCATCCTGGCCCACAGCCCGATGCCCACCGAACGGCGGGGTCGCCTGGGCCTCAAGGAGCTCGATCGCATCGTCGCCCTGGCCGCAGGCGCTCCCCCCGGAGCCAGCCGTCGCCCCGGGCCAGTCGTGGTGGCAATCCACCACGCCCCACAGCGCCGCCCGGTGGCGACCCACTACCCCCCTGGCCTGTATGCAGCCGAGAGCCGGCGGTTCGTCGCCGCCCTCTTCGAGGCCAACCCGACAAGCGTCATCCTGGCCGGTCACAGCCACCGCAACCGTTGCTACGAGATCGACGGCGTCGTGGTGAGCGAGATCGGTTCCACCAAGGACTACCCCGGGCAATGGGCCGGGTATGCCGTCCACGAAGGCGGCATCCGCCAGGTGATCCGCCGCATCGCCGATCCTGCGGCCATGGCGTGGACGGAGGGCACCCGTCGGGCTCTGTTCGGCCTGTGGGGGGTGTGGTCGACCAGCACCGTGGCCCAGCGCTGCTGGTCGCGACCGTGGTGAGCCGGCTCCGGGGCACGTCAGCGTGGATCGGTCGTGTAGGCAACGGCCCTATGCCGAACGGCCAGGACGCGGACAACCCGATGGCCGTCGTCGAGCTGGTAGATGATCCGATACGCACCGACGCGAAGTGACCGCAACCCGCGAAGCCGACCTCGAAGTGCGTGGCCTGCCTCGGGTTCTCTGTCGAGAATCCCGAGCGCCTCGATGACGGCGTCGGACAGCGGCCAATCCAGGTCAAGGACCTCCTTGCGGGCTCGCCGGACGAGCTCGACACGGCTCACCTACGGGCGACGGTGGTCGAGCTCTCGGCGAAGCTCGTCGAGCGTAACGCTCTCCCCACTCTCGGCCTCCTGTTGTCCTTCTTCGATGGCGGCGAGCGTGTCGGGATCGGAGAGGATCTCGGCGGTCTCCTCCAACGCCTCGTACTCATCCACCGGGATGAGGACGGCCGCGGGACGGCCCCGACGGGTGACGACGACGTGCTCTCGTAGGTCCGCGACCTGATCGATGACCTGGCTGAGCTCGCTGCGAAGCTCGCGGACCGGGACCGTCTTGCTCATGGCCCGACAGTGTACCTTGTCGCGTACACAATAACCCAACCACCACCAGGTATTTCCCCACTCAAGAGGTGTTCCTCGCCCCTCGATTGGTGATGGGCCGGCCGTCGGCCGCCCACGCCGCAAAGCCGCCGATCAGGTCGGTGGCCCGGCGCAGACCGAGCGCGTGGAGCGACACGGCGGCCAGGGTCGACGCATAGCCCTCGTCGCAGACCAGCACCACGGGACGCTCGTAGGTGGCCTCGTCGACGATGGCCAGGCGGGCGGGTGACGCCGGGTCGAGGCGCCACTCGAGTTGGTTGCGGTCCACGATCAGCGCGGCGGGGATCTCGCCGTCGCGCCGGCGCAACCCCACGGGGCGGATGTCGACCAGCAACCCTCCCTGGTCGCGGAGGGCGGCGGCCTGGGCGGGATCAACCCGTTGGTAGCCGGCCCGGGCGTCGTCCAGGATCTCGTCGATGCTGCGCCGTGTCACGGAACCGAGATTAGTGACCGCCCGCTCGGGGCGGCATCGACGACCACCGCATCGACGACCGCGGCATCGACGACCGCGGCATCGTCCACCCCGTCGGCACTACGAGGGCAAGCCGAGCGGGGCCTCGCCCGCGCGACGGAGGGTCGTTGAGCGACGGAGGGTCGTTGAGCGACGGTATTCGTCGATGAACGACACGGCGTCGTTCAACGACACCACGTCGAAGGGGAACACCCAGTCTGGAGGCACCGCCCTGGCGGCGCCGTCACAACCCCCGCCGGGCGTGGCCCCGGTGAGGCCGTCACGAGTCAGCCCGACACCCGTCCGCTCCGCAGACCATCCACCCGGGCCTGCACCTGAGCGAGCCGGGCGGTGGCCAGGGCATGCAGTCGCTCGGCCCGCTCGTAGAGATCGGCGGCAGCCTCGATGCCCAGCTCTCCGGTAGCCAACGCTTCGGTCACGGCTTCGAGCTCGGCCATCAGTTGCTCGAAGGTCATCGCCGACTCCTCGGCGGTGGGCTCCACCATGACCGGGGGCGGCGCCGCTGGTTCGCTCACGAGATCTCCTCCACTCGGGTGGTGATGGCGCCCCACGCCAGCGTGACGTCAAGGCGGTCGCCCACCTCGAGAGCATCAGCCCGGCGCACGACCCCACCCCCGATGTCTCGCACGACGGCGTAACCGCGGTCGAGCACCCGTGTAGGGGCCAGGGCACGCAGGTGGCGGCCCTCGGCGGAGAGGCGACCCGCGGCCCGTCCGAGGGTCTCGCCGGTGGGTCGGCGCCAATCGACCGAGCCGAGCCGCAGGCGGCTCGCGGCCAGCCGGCGGTGGGGATGGGCGTCGGCCAGGCGGAGCGCCGACCACTCGGCCCGGGCTCGCGCTCGATCCAGACCGGCGGCGACGGCGACCGACGCGTCGAGTCCCGCCAACCGCCGGGCGCTGTGGTCGACCCGGGCGCCGAGGCCTCGTGCGTACCGGTCCTCCAGGACACCGAGGGTTGCGGTGAGCTCCGCCCGCGACGGGACGACGGCGGCGGCGGCGATCGACGGGGTTCCGCAGCGCAGATCGGCGACCTCGTCACACAACGGGCGGTCGCCGTCGTGGCCGATGGCAGACACGACCGGCACCGCACAGGCGACCACCGCCCGGCACACCTCTTCGCTGCTCCACGGCAGCAGGGAGGTCGGGTCGCCACCACCGCGAGCGATGATCACCACCTCCACCCCCGGACGCAGCGCGAGGCGGCCGAGGGCAGCAACGATGCCCCCCGACGCCCCCGGTCCGGACACCGTGGTCTCCTCGAAGACCACGGGGTAACCGGGGAAGCGGTCGGTCACGACCGACTCGATGTCCGCTCGCACGGCGGCGTCCGCCCCGCAGACCACGCCGATACGCTCCGGCAACAGGGGCCAGCGGCGGCGGGGACGGGTGAGCAGGCCGGCGTCGGCCAGGGCGCGGCGGGTCTCGGCCAGAAGGGCGGCAATCGCGCCCGCGCCTACCGGCACCACCTCCACCGCAACCAGGTGGACCTGGCCGCGGTCCGCCGTCCACTCCACAGTTCCGGTGACCCGGACCCGTTCACCGCCGACCGCCCGGCAGCGGGCGACGTGCCTGCGCGGCACCTTGACGTCGATCTGGGCCGCCCGGTCACGCAGGACGAAGAACACCCAGCCGCCCCGGGAGGTGCTCGGGCGATGCACCTCACCTTCCACGGCAACCTGACCCAGTTGGCCGAGCGACCTGGCCACCTCCCCGGCCAGGCGGATCAGCGTCACGGTCCGGGCTGGGGACAGGCCGATCGCGTCTTCCCAGAGCGGCAACGTCATCGACCGAGCGTACCTACCGCAGGCGACAGCGAGGGAGGCGCAGCTCCGCTCCGATCGTGAGCTAGACTCCGTACCTGGTCAGCGAGCAACGTGGCCCGGCCGAACCTGGTGGGTCTCCTTGCCGGTCCTCGGCGCAAACCATCCCCCAACAGGAGTACGTTTGACCGTTTCCCCCGAGCCCGCCGGCGACACCCTCGTCGACGGCGCCATTGGGTGCAGCGAAGCACCAGGGCTCACCGCTGCCCCCGTCTTCCCCACCTCGTTCGCCGCTCTCGGCGTCTCCGCCGCTCTCTGCTCGGCTCTGGAAGGTCAGGGCATCGATGCCGCCTTCCCGATCCAAGCCCTCACCATCGCCAACGCCCTCCTCGGCCGCGACGTGTGCGGCAAGGCCAAGACGGGCTCCGGCAAGACGCTGGCGTTCGGCCTGCCACTCCTCCAGCGGCTGGCCGTCGACCCGGGAGCCAAGGATCCCCGGGGCCTGATCCTGGTCCCGACACGCGAGTTGGCCCGGCAGGTGGCCGACGTCCTCGAACCCCTGGCCAAGGCAGCCGGACACCGCCTGACCGCCTGTTACGGCGGCACGGCCATGGACGCCCAGATCGCCGACCTCCATGGCGGCACCGACCTGGTGGTGGCGACTCCCGGGCGGCTCATCGACCTTCGCCAAAGGGGGGAGATCGACCTGGCCGGCATCGAGATCGTCGTCCTCGACGAGGCCGACCGGATGGCCGACATGGGCTTCATGCCCCAAGTCGAGTGGCTGCTGCGCCACCTGACCACGGCACATCAGACGATGCTGTTCTCGGCCACCCTCGACGGAGACGTCGACCGCCTGGTACGCAACGAGCTGACCGACCCCGTCCGCCACGAGGTCGTCTCCCAACAGGCGACGGTGACGGAGATGGAGCACCGCTTCTTGCAGGTGCACCAGATGGACAAGGTGAAGGTGACGGCGGCCATCTGCCGCAACACGCGGCGGACCATCGTGTTCTCGAGGACCAAGCGCGGCGCCGACCGCCTCAACGAGAACCTCCGCAAGGAGGGCATCGACGCCCGCGCCATCCACGGTGACCTGCGCCAGCAGATGCGGGAACGGGCACTGAAGGCGTTTGCCACCGGGACGCTCCCGGTGCTCGTCGCCACCGACGTGGCCGCCCGGGGCATCGACGTGGACGGGATCGACGTGGTCATTCACTATGACCCTCCTGAGGACTCCAAGTCGTACCTGCACCGCTCGGGCCGCACCGCTCGCGCCGGTCGGGCGGGGATGGTCGTCACCCTGGTGCTGTGGAACGAGCAGCTCGACGTGGAGAAGATCCAGAAGCGCCTCGGTCTCTCGCAGCCGGTCGCCGAGGTCTTCTCCAATGATCCGCGCCTCGCTGATCTCCGATCCTGGGATCCGGCGACCACCTCGGTCGCCTGAGCCACCCAGCCCCACCCGCCTCACCCGAACGCCCCCGTGCGCACCACTGTCGACGTGATCGTCTTCCTGGCCGGGTTGACCCTGGTCGTCGGTGCTGTCCTGTCCGCGGTCCGCTCCACCATCCTGCCGAGAGCCACCCAGAACCGGTTGAGTCGCCTCACCATCGTCGGGGTGCGCGGGCTGTTCCGCCTGCGCGCCCGCCGGTCCGGCAGCTATGCGCATCGCGACCGGGTCATGGCCATGCTCGGACCCGCTGCTCTCATGGTCCTGCTGTTCACCTGGCTGGTGCTGATCATGGCCGGTTACGCCCTGATGTTCGCAGCCGTGTCCCACGCCTCGCTCAGCAGGGCCATCCAGCTCTCCGGGTCCTCGGTGTTCACCCTGGGGTCCACGGCCCCCGGCCACCTCAGCAGCGGCCTGCTCAGCTACAGCGAAGCCGGTCTGGGTCTGCTCGTCGTCACCCTCCTCATCACCTACCTGCCCAGCATCTACAGCGCCTTCTCCCGCCGGGAGTCGGGAGTCAGCCTCCTCAAGGTCCGGGCCGGTGACCCACCCCGGGCCACCACCATGCTCATCCGCTACCACCGCATCGAAGAGCCGGGCTATCGACTCAGCGCCCTGTGGCAGACCTGGGAGACGTGGTTCGTCGACGTCGAGGAGACGCATACCACCTTCTCGGTTCTCCCGTTCTTCCGCTCACCTCTCCCCGAGCAGTCCTGGGTGACGGCGGCAGGCACCGTGCTCGATGCCGCCTCCCTGTGGGTGGCAGCCATCGACCATCCCCTCGATCCCGACGCACAGCTGTGCATCCGGGCCGGAACCCTCGCCCTGCGCCGCATCGCAGAGCTCCACAACATCCCCTTCAACGAGGATCCGGCACCGACCGACCCCATCTCCGTGGACCGCAGCGAGTGGGACACGGCGTTCGACGAGCTGGTGGACGCGGGCCTCGACCTCGTCGCCGACCGGGAGGAGGCGTGGGTGGCCTGGAAGGGATGGCGCGTCAACTACGACGCCGTCGTGTTGAACCTGGCCCGCCTGGTCGAGGCCCCGCCGGCGCCGTGGGTCTCGGACCGCAGCCCGATCGGGGCGCCGAACAGCTGGCTGCGACGTCGCACGGCGATCACGTCGGCCAACGGCACCGCCAGACGACCCATCGGTCGACGTCGGCGCTGAGCTCGACCCCGAT
The DNA here is from genome assembly GCA_030945745.1 of Actinomycetota bacterium. Taxonomy (GTDB): domain Bacteria; phylum Actinomycetota; class Acidimicrobiia; order Acidimicrobiales; family Palsa-688; genus JALZAH01. The sequence continues at coordinate 66,440 of JALYZO010000019.1, read as the reverse complement.
GCCCGGGCCGCCGGGGACGGCGATGGTGCCGTCACTGCCCAGGCGGGCCGGTTCCGTGACGATGTCGGTCTCCCAGAACCGGTCGGAGGCCGACAGGTCACCGGGAAGAGAGAAGTTCGGCAGTGCGGCCAGGGCCAGGTTGACCGCCCGGCCCACACCTGTCTCGAGCATCCCGCCGCACCACACCGGGATGCCGGCAGCGGCGCAGCGGTCGTGGATGGCGACAGCCTGGGCCAGGCCGCCGACTCGTCCGACCTTCACGTTGATCGCCCCGCACGCCCCCAACGCCAGGGCGGTTCGGGCATCGTCGGCCGAGGTGATGGACTCGTCGAGGCAGATCGGGGTGCTCAGGCGCCGGACCAGGGCGGCGTGGCCAACCAGGTCGTCGTCACCGAGTGGCTGTTCGATGAGCAGCAGTCCATACCCATCGAGCGCTTCGAGGCGCCGGGCCGCTCCGTCGACGCCCAAGGCGCCGTACGACCCGTTGGCGTCGACCTGGAGGGCCAACTCGGTTCCGAAGGTGGCCCGCAGGGCGGCAACGGCGGTCACGTCGCAGCCGGGATGGATCTTGATCTTCACCCGACCGTACCCCTCGGCCAGGCGGGCACCGACCTCGTCGACCAGCGCTTCGAGCCCGCCGGCCATCCCGACCACCACCCCGGAGGCGACGGTGGAGGGGACCGACCAGGTGGGGGCGCTTACGGCGGTGGTCAACGCCATCAGGTGATCCACCAGGCGGTCCTGTCGGGCCCGCAGCACGGCGTCCACCACGGCGACGGTGAGACCGGCCTTGGCCATCGGATGGCCCTTCACCGGGGCCAGGGCACGTTCCACGCCGGCCACATCGGCGACGCCGGCGGCCAGCGCCCGGGGGATGAGATGGCGGCTGAGCACATCGACGGCCCCGTCGACGTATTCGGGGCTGTAGGTCGGCTCCGGCTGGGCCACGCACTCGCCCCAGCCCACGACCCCGTCGATGGTGACGGCGACGAGCAGCGCGTCGCGCTCGGCCATGGTGGCCAACGGGCTCACCCACGAGTGAGCCAGGGGCAGGCGTAGCCGCACAAGCTCGACTTCGCTGAGCCCCGGCGCCGTCATGGAGGGTCGCCCGAGGACCGGTCGGTCTCCTCAGCGGGGCTTTCCCGAGCGGGGGTTTCCCGAGTGGGTTGAGGGCCTGGGGGACGGCGGAAGGCCACGCGAACAACGATGATCGCCCCGATGATGATGGCTATGGCGGCGAACAGGCCGTAGAAGTCGGCGCCGTCCTGGTGGGCTCCCGGTGTGATGGGTGTGGTCGCGGGCTGCCCGGTCACCGCGGTCGACGTGACGGTTGCTGTGGCTGAAGATGGGGACCCGGTCATCGTCCCAGGTGTACCAGAGCAGTGAGTCCCGACTCGACCGGGCAGGGCCGATAGCCTTCTCTGAGTGTCTGACGCCTGGCTCATCGAACCAACCGGCCCCCTCCATGGTGAGGTCAAGGTCCGGGGTTCGAAGAACGCCGTGACCAAGCACATGGTCGCCGCCCTGCTGGGGACCGGTCCCAGCACCATCATCAACGTTCCCGACGTGGGTGACGTCGAGATCACCACCCGCATCCTCGAGGCGATCGGCGCCAGTGTCGAGCGGGAGGGGGAGCGTCTCACGGTGACCCCACCGGAACAGGCGTCACCAGCGGTACCCCTGTCGTTCAGTGGCCTCAACCGCATCCCGGTCCTGCTCCTCGGTCCCTTGCTGCACCTCGCCGGGGAAGCCTGGGTGCCGCGCGTCGGCGGCGACCGCATCGGCTCCCGCCCGGTCGACTTCCACGTGGAGGCGCTCAGGGCCATGGGCGCCACGATCGACGTCACCGACGAGGGCATCTCTGCCCGCTGCAGCCGCCTGCGCGGGGCCATCATCGAGCTTCCCTATCCGAGCGTGGGGGCTACGGAGTCCATCCTGCTGTCCGCCGCCCTGGCCGATGGCAAGTCGGTGATCCGCAACGCGGCCACCGAGCCCGAGGTCCTGGAGCTGGCCCTGTTCCTGCAGCGCATGGGCGCCAGGGTGGAGATGAGTCCGGACCGCCGCATCGTCATCGAAGGGGTGCCGTCGCTCCGAGGCGCCACCGCCCGACTCGACGGCGACCGCAACGAGGCGTTCAGCTACCTGGTCGCTGGGCTGCTCACCGGTGGGCAGGTCCGGGTCGTCGGGTGCGGCCAGGACCGGCTGGTGACCGCGGTGACCACGCTGCTGCGCATGGGGGCCAGGGTCGACATCGACGACGACGGCGCCATGACCGCGTCGGCTCCCGACGGTCTGCGGGCGGCCGCCGTGCAGACCGATGTCCATCCCGGCTTCATGACCGACTGGCAGACCCCGCTGATGGTGCTGTTCACGCAGGCCGAGGGCATGTCGGTCCTCCACGAGACGGTGTATGAGGATCGCTTCGTGTACGTCCCGGCGCTGCAAGCCATGGGCGGCGAGATCGAGCTCTTCTCCACCTGCCTCGGTGGTCCGGCCTGCCGCTTCCACGACACGTCGAACCTCCACTCGGCGGTCGTCCGCGGCGTGTCCAAGCTCCGGGGGGCGGAGGTGGAGATCCCCGACGTGCGGGCCGGGTTCTCGAGCGTCATCGCCGCGGCCGCTGCGGAGGGGTCGTCGCTCCTGCGCGGCGTGCACCACCTGGAGCGCGGCTACCACCGCCCGGCGGAACAGCTCCGCTCGCTGGGCATGGACCTGACCACTTCGTAGCGAACGCAGCCAGCGTCTGACCGACGGATCAGGTCCTGAGACTGAGGCCCTGCCGGGCAGGTCAGCCCCGCTCGCACTCCTCGCTCTCGATGGCCGCCACCTGATCGATGCGGGCCACGTGGCGCCCTCCCTCGAACGCGGTGCCCACGAAGGTGTCGACGATGATCAGGGCCAGCCCCTCGGCGGTCACCCGGGCGCCGAGGGAGAGCACGTTGGCGTTGTTGTGCTGGCGGGCCAGTCGGGCCGTGTACTCGTCATGGCACAGGGCGGCACGAGCCCCGTGCACCTTGTTGGCGGCGATCTGCTCGCCCTGCCCGCTCCCGCCGACCACGACGCCGAGCTCGGCCTCTCCGACCACGACCGTCCGGGCGCAGGTCGCGCAGTACAGGGGGTAGTCAACCGGGGCCTCGCTGTCGGTCCCCAGGTTGATCACCTCGTGGCCGACCTCACGGAGATGCTCGGCCACCGCCGTCTTGAGGGCGAAGCCAGCGTGGTCAGATGCAACAGCGATCTTCAAGGATCCTCCCGGGCCGGGGCGAGACGGTGGCGCCGCCTGCATTCCTGGCACCGTAGCTGCCTCGACGGTCGTGAGGAACCGCTGCGGCACCACGCGGTCACGAAAAGAGGGCCCCGATCAGGAAGCGTCGCCGCCCAGCCCCCGGCCCGGTCAAGGGGCGGGCGGCAACGCCCGGACGGCCAGGGTGGCCACGATCAGATCGTCGGGAGTGCCCAACCGGCAGGTCAAGGTGTCAACGGCCGAGAAGGCGCCGGCCGCCCGCCGGAGCCGGAACGAGCCCGGGGCCGACCACGGGGTCGGGGCGAACGCCGAATCGGTGGGGGCCGGCCGCCCGTGCGCCGGCGGGCGATCGCCGAGGCCCTCAGTCCCCAGGCGATGGTGGGGCGGAGACCTCATGGCTTGCAGGCCGGGGGGGCAGGCCCGCACGGTTCTGCACATCAACGACCAGCAGCGCGGGCAGGTCGGTCGACTCGTGCAGCACGCGGGCCACCTCGCGGAGGGCCTTGACCTCGGCGCTGTCACCCGCCGTCGACCCTTCGGCCATGACGGCGGCCAGCGCGTAGGGGTAGCGGCAGAGGAAGGCGTCTTCCGAGTCGGCGGCGGCGTGGGCGGAGAGGCTGGCGGTGACCGTGCCGAAGCGCAGCTCCCAGACTCCTGGGTCGTGGCCGGGCGCCGCCGATGCCCCCGTGGCTGCGGCCACTCGACGGGCCAGTTCTTCCAGCGGGTCAGACGATCTGATGAACAGGCCGACGGATCGGGCCATGGGTCCTCCTCGGTGGTACAGGGCTGCGCTCACCTTGCCGGGGGACGGTTGGGAACAGGTTGCGCATCTCGTAGAGGCTGGGCGCCGTCTCGCACAGGTGGCCCGGTGCTCGCCGGGCACCTCCTGCGATCCGGGCGTGGTGGGCCGACGCACAGTGTCCATCCACCGTTACCCGCACGGTTGCCCCAAGGTCGACGTCCGGTCAGACCGGCTCCTTAACGTTCCGATCAATGCGCGTGGCCATCGTGACCGAGTGCTTCACTCCTACATGGAACGGCGTCACCAACTCGGTCGTCCGGGTGGTGGATCACCTGGAGCGACGTGGTCACGACGTCGTCGTCGTCGCCCCAGGTCTCGGTCCGAGCCGGTGTGGCCCATCAGGCAGCACCGCAGTCGAACGGGTCCCAGCCCTGCGCCTGCCCGCCTACCGCTCGCTCCCCGTCGGCCTGCCGACGCCGGGCGTGCGCCGGGCACTGGAGCGCTTTGGTCCCGACATCGTCCATCTGGCCGCGCCGGTTGTCCTGGGCGAGGTAGCCGGTCGGGCGGCCCAGGAGATGAAGGTTCCCGCCATCGCCGTCTACCAGACCGATCTGGCTGGCTTCGCCCGCCGCTACGGCCTGGGCATGACCTCGGCCGCCACGTGGGCGTGGTTGTGCCGGGTGCACGGCCGTGCCGCGCTGACCCTGGCCCCGTCAAGCCTGGCCGAGTGGGATCTCCGTCGCCACGGTATCGACCGAGTCGCCCGGTGGTGCCGCGGCGTCGACCTCGACCGGTGGCACCCGCGCCACCGGGACCGGGCGCTGCGCCGGCGCTTGCTGGAGCCTGGGGGGCGGTTCCTGGTCGGGTACTCGGGGCGCCTGGCGCTCGAGAAGCAGATCCGCCACCTGTCCCACCTGGCCGGGATGCCCGGCGTGCGAGTGGTGATCGTCGGCGATGGGCCGGCCCGGGAACGACTCACCCGTCAGCTACCCGAGGCTCGCTTCCTCGGCTATCGCAGCGGTGCGGACCTGGCCACGACCGTCGCCTCCCTGGACGCATTCGTCCACACCGGCCCTCACGAGACGTTCTGCCAGGCGATCCAGGAGGCGCTGGCCGCCGGCGTGCCGGTCATAGCCCCGGCCGCGGGTGGACCGCTCGACCTGATCCATCACGGCCGTACCGGGTGGCTCTACCCGAGCGATTCCCCCGAGCTCATCCGCTCCGCGGTGCACGCCCTGAGGGAAGATCCGGCACTGGCCCGGGCCATGGGGAGGGAGGGAAGGGCTTCGGTGGCGCAGCGCAGCTGGTCGGCCATCGGCGACGAGCTCGTCGACCACTACAGCCGGGGCATCGGTGGCCACCAGGCCACCACGACCCTTCGGGCCGCCTGAGAGGCTCGGCCTCGCGTTTCCAGGCGCGGGCGAACGGGCACGTCTTGACCATGCCCCTCCACCGCCATGACGGCCAGCAGTCGGACGAGGTCTCGTTTCCCCCGCTCTACGCCCGGCGCAACGAGACCCGGTCGTTCCCCAAGCTGCGGATGCCCGAGAGCCCCATGGACCCCGACGTGGCCGCGTGCCTCATCCGCGACGAGCTCCTCCTCGACGGCAGTGCCCGGCTCAACCTGGCCACGTTCGTCACCACCTGGATGGAACCGCACGCGGCGCGTTTGATGGCCGACTGCGCAGACAAGAACATGATCGACAAGGACGAGTACCCCCAGACCGCGGAGCTCGAGCGGCGCTGCATCCACATGCTCGCCCACCTGTGGAACGCGCCGGGCAACGCTGCCACCGGATGCTCGACGACAGGGTCGAGCGAGGCGGCCATGTTGGCCGGGATGGCACTCAAGTGGCGGTGGCGGGCACGCCGGGGACTGGCCAGCACCGATGCACAGCGGCCGAACCTGATCATGGGCACCAACGTGCAGGTGTGCTGGGAGAAGTTCTGCCGCTACTGGGACGTCGAGCCGCGCTACGTGCCAATGGAGGCGGACCGGCTCCATCTCGGCGCCGACGAGGCGGTCGCCCGCTGCGACGAGAACACCATCGGCGTCGTGGCTGTGCTCGGATCGACCCAGGACGGCAGCTACGAGCCGGTGGCCGACATCGCCGCCGCTCTCGATGGCCTGGCCGCCGGGGGGGGTCCCGACATCCCGGTCCACGTCGATGCCGCTTCGGGTGGCTTCATCGCCCCGTTCCTCGATCGCCACCTGGTGTGGGACTTCAGCCTGGAGCGGGTGGCGTCCATCAACGCCTCCGGTCACAAGTATGGGCTCGTCTATCCGGGCGTCGGCTGGGTCCTGTGGCGGAGCAAGGACAATCTGCCCGAGGACCTTGTGTTCCACGTCAACTACCTGGGCGGGAGCATGCCCACCTTCGCTCTCAACTTCTCCCGGCCCGGTGCCGAGGTCGTGGCGCAGTACTACCAGCTGATCCGGCTGGGCTTCGACGGCTTCCTGGCCGTCGCCCAGGCCTGTCGGGACGTGGCCCGCCATCTGGCCGACCAGGTTGCCCGCATCGGTCCCTACGAGTTGCTGAGCGACGGCTCCGAGCTCCCGGTGTTCGTGTGTCGGATGAAAGCCGAGGAGACCGGCTTCAGCGTCTTCGACGTGTCCGACGGCCTGCGCAAGCGGGGCTGGCAGGTGCCGGCATACACCTTCCCCGACAACCTGACCGACACCGCCGTGCTCCGCGTGGTGGTCCGCAACGGGTTCGGTCGAGATCTGGCCGACCTCTTCGCCGCCGACCTGCGCAAGGAGACCAAGCTGCTGGGTCGCTACGGCTCGTCCCGGCCGGCCGAGTCGCATGCCAAGGCGTTCCACCACTGAGGCGCTCCGAGCGGCAACGGTGATGTCACTGCTCTTGGCTACCTTCGCCCCATAGACGCCAACCTTCTTCATCGTTGCCGACCGATCGTGCCTCCGTGGTAGCGGTCGCCGTCGCCGTGGCCCTGGGCGCGGGCGCCGGGATCCTGGTCGCCGCCTGGGTGCTGCGCTCCTGGGAGCTTCACCGCGCCCGGCGCCAGCTCGAGACCTGGCGTGACCAGGAGACCGAGCGGCTGGTGTCGGCATCGCAACGGCAAAGCCGGGCGGTGGTCCGGGGCCAGATCACTGAGCAGATCACGCCCCTGCTGGGAGGCTTCGGTTGGAACCCGGCCGACGCCCGGTTCCTGGGCAAGCCCGTGGACTATGTGGTCTTCGACGGCTATTGCGAGGTTCGCAGCGGTGACCTGGACCGTCTGCGAGAGATCGTCTTCGTGGACGTCAAGACGGGGCGATCGGGACTCTCCAAGGTCGAACGCCGGGTGAAGGCATCCGTCGAGCGCGGCGCCGTTCACGGTCTGGTCATCACCGAAGGAGGCGTGCCCAAGCCAGGCCGGCGCGAGCCGGGATGGCCTCTCCGGCCGTGAACGTGACCACCGGCATCGCCGTGGCCTTCGGGCTCGTGATCGGGCTGGTGGCCGGCGTCGTCATGCTGCGCCGGTCGGCGGCGGTCCGAGCCGAGGGGCTGTTCCGGTGCTGGCAGGCCGAGGACGCAGGCGAGCTGACCCGGGACAGCGTGGACGCGTCGAGGCTGGGCGTCAAAGCCAGCGTGGGGGCCCGCTTGGCCAGCGGCGCCGCCCTGCCCTTCCTGGCCGCAGACGCCCACTTCGTGGGCCATCCAGTCCATCTGGTGATCTTCGACGGCGACAGCGAGATCAAGGCCGGGGTCATCGATGACCTGCGCTCCGTCGTGCTGGTGACCGTCGCCCCCCAAGCCGGGGGCAGCCACGGGGCTGAGAACCTGGCCATGGCCGATGCGGAGCTCGTGGCCGAGTGCGTGGCCAGCGGGCGGGTCCGCTGGCAGACCCTTCGCCATCCCGGTGCGTCCGTCTGATCCGGGGGACCGGCTGGTCGCCGCCTGAGAGTGGTGCCCTCGTAGCGTCACCACCGCCGATAGCCTCGGGCGAATGTCGGCCCCGCGACGACGCCAGGCCCAGACGGCCGGCTGATGGCCACCCGCACCCTGAACCGGCGAAGAAGCGAAGATCGGCCGACGGCCCTGGCCCGGCGATGGGATCCGCCGATCGAGGTGGTGGTCTTCGTCGTCGGTGCGGCCAGCCTGGGGACCGAGATCGCCGTTGCCCGGCTCATCGCCCCGTTCTACGGAGCATCCAACCTGGTGTGGGCCAACACCATCGCTGTCGTCCTCGTTGCCCTGTCGCTCGGCTATTGGCTGGGCGGTCGCATGGCCGACCGGTGGCGCACCCTGGGCTGCCTGGCCGTCCTCGTCACCATCGCCGCCGCCCTGCTCGGAGTCGTCCCCTTCGCCGCCGAGCCGTTCCTGCGGCTCTCCGGCCGGGCCTTCTCCTCACTGTCCATCGGCATCTTCGCCGGATCGCTCGCCTCGCTGCTGGTCCTCGTCGCCGTCCCCCTGCTCCTCGTCGGGGCCGTCACCCCCTGGGCCCTGCGGCTGAAGCTGGCCGACCTGAGCGACGCCGGGCGAACCTCAGGGCGTCTCTCGGCCATCGGCACGGCCGGCGCCCTGGTGGGGACGTTCGCGGCCTCGCTGATCCTCGTTCCCTACGCCGGGACACGCCAGACGTTCCTGGTCTTCGCCCTGTCGCTCGGTTTGGTCGCCGCCCCCGCCCTGCCCCGCCGCGCCGCCATCGTGCCGGTCGCCCTGATCGTCGCCCTGCTCCTGCCCCAGGGGCTGACCAAACCGGCGGCCGGCGCCAACCTGGTCCTCGATGAGACCGAGACGCGCTACCAGTACGCGCGGGTGGTGCAGACGTCCGACGGCACCCGGTACCTGGAGCTCAACGAGGGCCAGGCCGAGCATTCCGTGTACCGACCGTCCACCGTGCTCACCGGCGGGTACTGGGACTCGTTGCTCACCCTTCCCTTCGCCGCCCTGGGCCACGCTCCCCGATCGATGGCCGTGCTCGGCAACGCCGCCGGCACGGTCGACCGGGCCTATGCCCACTACTTCCCGGCGACCTCCGTCGACGCCGTCGAGATCGACCCGGCGCTCACCAGGATCGGGGTGCGTTGGTTCGGCTTGCGGGCCCGACCGCAGCTGCACCTGGTCACCGCCGACGCCCGACCGTTCCTGCGGACCTCGACCCGCCGCTACGACACGATCGTCGTCGACGCCTACCGCCAGCCCTACATACCCTTCTACCTGACCACCACCGAGTTCTTCTCCCTGGTCCGCCGCCACCTGGAGCCAGGCGGCGTGGTCATTGTCAACGTCGGCCAACCTGCCGGTCAGCACGCCCTCGAGAAGGTCATGGCGGCCACCATGGGCACCGCCTTTCCGACGGTCCTGCGAGACCCCGTCACTGGATCCAACACCATGCTGCTGGGCAGCGCCGGGCCGATCAACGCCGGACGGCTCACCAACGCCACCATCCCTGCGGACCTCCAAGCCCAGGGCGCTACCGAAGCAGGCTCACTCGAGGGCCCCCTGAGTGGCGGGCAGGTCTACACCGACGACAAGGCTCCCATCGAAGAGCTCATCGACCGTTCGCTGTTCAACTACGCGACGACCACGACCCTGAGGCCAGCTCGGTGACCTGGCATGGGTGTTCCCCGCCCAAGGCGGCACCTACAAGCCCCAGGCCCCCAAGGAGCTGCTCCTCATCGCCAAGCAGCTGGCGTACATCGAGCGTTACGCCAAGGGACTGGCCCCGACTACGCCATCGTCAAGATCTGTTCCTTGTCCGCAACATCTTTCCCGACGAGGTAACCCGCCTGGTGGCGGAGCGGGGCATCACGCTCCCCGACTGACACCGAGACGGTGAGGGACCTCTCAAGGCGACGTGGTGGCGCCCAGGGGCGGGGCGGATTCGCCCGGCACGTGGGCTTGAGGGATGACGGTGGCGGCGAAGCCGGGACCCGCCGGGACAGGGGGTGGTCCGGGCTTCGAGCCCGTGTCGATGCTGTCGAGGCCGAAGAAGCTGAGGCCCTGGTCCAGCAGGCTTTGGTTGTCCTTCTTGTGCTGGACCATGGCGTAGTACACGTAGATCTGCTGTTGGTGCTGAGCGTCGGCCCAGGCCTTGGCCAGGTCCGACGCTCCGCGGCGCAGGGCGGTGACGACGTTGCCAGCGCCGGTGGCGGCACTCGTCATGCGCTGGTCGAACTCGTCGGCGAAGCGGCCGTGCCATTGATCCGACGCCAGGTGCTTGGAGCCTTGCCGGGAGGCCTGCGTCCGGTCGATCTGGTCGGCCAGGGCCTGGTACTGCCGGGCCAGGGCCAGGGCCTGGTCGAAGGGAAAGTTGACCCGCTGGGCGGTGTAGGCCACAACCCGAAGCGTAGGCGGGGCGGAGCGCGAAGGGGATTGGGGAGCCCTTCCCAACGCTGAGGGCTGGAGGGAGCAGGCGGCCGTCCTACGCTGGCTCCTGGGTCACAGCAGCCGGACGGGGAACAGGAGTGTCGATGGCGGGTACCAGCTCTGCGAAACCGAGCGGCATGGATGCCTTCCTGGCGAACGTGTCGACTGCCAGCTCGGATCTGACCACCTCGGTCAATGCCGCCGGGCGAGCCACGAACGAGTTCGAGGCCGCGCCCTGCGACCCACAGTTCCGGGTCGGCGGGCTCGGCGACGGGGTCGGTGGGGCGGCGGGTTGGACCAACCAGGTCATTGGCGACGACAACTTCGTGACCACGGTGCGCAACGCCTTCGTCAAGGCGGACGCGGAGACCCTCCCCAACTCCACCATCGACGCTGCACTGGCCCACGCGGGGATCTCGCAGAGCGCGCAGGCGCCGGTCACGGTGAACGACCCGGTCTACAACGGGGCAACCATGATGTCGGGTTGGTCGGACGACCCGGTGTGCACGGCGACCGGACACTTCTTCGAGGTCGAAGAGGACCTGGTGATGCCCGACCCGTTGCGGGTCCTGGGCTGGGCCCGGTCCTACAGCTCCCGCTTCGTTGTCGACGGCCCCGGCGGGCGGGGGTGGTCCTCGTGGGCGACCACCCGCCTCGAGCTCGTCGATCCTGGGATCGTGCGCTTCTGGGGGCCCGACGGCCGGCAGGCCACCGTTGTCATCGCCGTCGATGACCAGCCGGTGGCCGTGGCCGGGGTGGAGGGGACGTTCACCCGCAACACCGAGCCCGGGCCGCAGGATCCCGAGGAAGCGGGACGCTACGAGCTGCGGTGGAGGTGGAGCTCGTCATGGCCGGGCATGACCTGGCACTTCGACGCCGACGGGCGGCTGGTGGGCATCGACGACCCGTTCGGGGGGGCCACCACCTGTACGCGAGGCCATGGTGGGCGGCTGGAGGCGATGACCCACGAAGGCGGCCGGTCCCTGTGGCTGGTCTGGGACGGCGGGCGGATCGCCGGGCTGGAGGCGAGTGACGGCCGCTCGGTCCTCTACCACTACGAGGGCGCCGACCTGGTCAGGGTGGAGCGGGCCGACGGTGGGCGCCGCTACCGGAGCGACGACGCCGGCCGGGTCATCGAGCTGGTCGACGCCGACGGCGTGCGCCTGATGGCCAACACCTACGACGACGAGGGCCGCGTGACCTCCCAGACGGCGCCGACCGGCCGGGTCAGCACCTACCGGTACTTGGCGCCCTACACCGCCACCGTCACCGACGAGACCGGTGGGCCGGCCACCGTGTTCCGCCATGACGCCATCGGCCGCCTGGTCGAGCTGCGCATCGGTGACGGCCGGCGGGAGACCAGGACCTTCGACGAGGCCGGCAACCCGGTGCACGTGGTCGGCCTCGACGGCGGCGAGATCGCCCGCACGTTCGACGTCGACGGCAACTGCACCTCCGAGCGCGACGCCGACGGCGCCGTCAACCGGTGGGCCTACGACCGGGCCGGTCGGGTCACCCGACATCGCGGGCCCGGCGGCGGGGTGTGGAAGCTCAGCTATGACGGCGACGACGCGTGGCCGGCACTGGTCGAAGGGCCCGGCGAAGACGTCCGCCGGTTCACCAGCCGCAACGGCCTGCCCCTCAGCGCCGTCGACGCCGACGGGGTGTCCTACCGGGCGGAGCGGGACGCGGATGGCTCGATCGCTGCCGTCGTCGACGGCGAAGGGGGCCGGTCCACCTTCGGCGTGCACCGCAGTGGGGTCTACGAGTGGACCGAGGCGCCCACCGGGGAGCGGACGGTCTTCGACGTCGACGACGCCGGGCGGACCCTGGGGGGCGTCACCCCTGGCGGTGAGCGGGTGGACCTGGCCTGGTCGGCGGCCGGGCGGCTGCGGTCTCAGACGGTCCCCGGGCGGGGGATGACCTCCTTCGTTTGGGACCCGGCCGGGCAGGTGGAGGCGCTCACCGACCCGACGAGTGCGACCACCCGTCTCGCCCACGACGAACTGGGCGACGTGACAGAGGTCATGCTTCCCGGTGGCGGGCGTTGGGCTCTCGACTGGGACCAGTCCGGCGGCATCGAGGGACTCACCGATCCCGCCGGCGAACGCTGGGACCTTGGCATCGAGCAGGGAGGTGAGTGGCTCCGGGATCCGACCGGCGCCATCCACCGGATCGAGACGGATCGGGCCGGCGGGGTCACGGCGGCGATCTCACCGGGTGGCGCCCGCACCGAGACAACCGTCGACGCCGGTAAACGCCACCAGACGAACCGCAGCTCGGATGGCACGGTCACCGAGATCGATCGAGACGAGACCGGGCGGATCGTCCGCGTCTCGGATGGCTCGATCACGGCCACCCGGAGCTACACGGCAGGGGGTCGTCTGGCAGCCATCGAGAGCACCGATGGCAACCGATGGTCCTGGACCTACGATCGGGCGGGGCGGGTCCACCGCGTCTCCGGGGCCCGGGGGGCCACCACCTTCGAGCGGGACGCCGCCGGTCGGGTCGTCGCCGTCACCGCACCCACAGGGGATCGGCGCGCCTTGGTCTACGGCGACGATGGCCGGCCCGCAGAGGTACATGAGGATGGCCACATCACCCGTCTGGAATGGGATCCCGGCGGCCGGCTGCGCCAGGTCGTCCAACCCGATGGGGCTGTCGAGGCGGGGAGTTGGGATCCTGCCGGCCGGCTGGTGTCCACGACCGATCCGCTGGGAGCAACCACCCGGATCGAACGGGACACCGACGGTCAGGTCGTCGCCGTCCAAGCCGCGGACGGTGGCCGCTGGAGCTACCAGCGCGACCCCATGGGCCGACCTGTGACCGTCGTCGACCCTCTCGGGCGGACCACGTCGATGTCGTGGGACGGTGTCGGTCGGATCGACGCAGTGGAATCAGGTGCAATCGACCACCGCTACCAGTGGAGCGTCGACGGAGAGCTGATCTCGATCCGGTCCGGCCCCGACGGGTCAGCGCTGCTTGACCTCGATCACGATCTCGATGCCCGAGTCCTGCGCGCCACCGACGGTCGAGAGGCGAGCGAGCTCGGCTGGGATGCCCAGGGTCGAACCGTCCGCTCCGGTCCCGTCGACCGCCCGACGCGTGTCGGTTGGGACGACAAGACCAACTCGATCTCGCTCACGCCGGGCGCATCCCAGATGTGTCGGTACCACCGGGACCCCGATGGCCTCATCGGCTCGATCGAACTTCCCTCCGCTCGTGAAGTGACCATCAGCCGGGACGGCGGTGGCCGAGTCGTCGAGCTCACCGGCGCGGGTCTGACCCGGATCTGGCAGCGGGACACGGCAGGCCGGCCAGTCGTCTACACCGAGAAGCGGGACGCGACCGTGTCGGTGACCTCGCTGGCATGGGACGAGCGCGGGCGCCTGGTCCGGGAGGATCGTGACGGGCGGGCCACGACCTACCGGTACGATCTGGCCGGCCAACTGACCGGCATGGGCACCCCTGGTGGGACGTGGTCGTGGGCGTATGATGCGTGCGGTCGCCTCAGCCGCGAGTCTGGCCCGGAGGGGACCAGGCGCTTCTCCTATGACGCCGCCGGCCAGCTGACGAGGATGAGCGGCGACGACGACCGGGGCCGCGACTACAGCTACGACGACTCCGGCCGTCGGGTAGGCGAGGTGGCCGACGACGGCAGCCGGACCTCCTACCGATGGGATCGGCTGGGCCGGTTGCGGTCCGTCGAACGGACGGACCCTGAGGGACACTCCCACATCACCAGCCTGGACGTCGGCCCGCTCGGGGAGCTCAACGACGTCGACGGCGTCTCGGTCGACTGGTGGCCGACGGGGATGTTCGGCCAGACCCCTGCAGCGATCGGCGACCGGCAGCTCGTGTGCGTGGACGGACATCCGGTGGCCTGGGCTGGACCAGGCGGCGAGGTCGAGTGGGTGGCCGCCGACTGGTCCGGCAGTGTCGGTGACACCTCGACACCGTGGGGGCCCAACCTCGACGGTGCAATCCCCGCAGGTCCCCGCCTGGGCTGGGGCGGAGAGATCGAGGCGGGCGGGCTGATCTGGCTGCGCAACCGGGTCTACGACCCGGCCACCCGGGCGTTCCTGTCCCGGGACTCGGTCAACGGGGAGCTCACCCGCCCCGGTGCCCTGACCAACCCGTACCAGTACGCCGGCAACGACCCTGTCAACCACCGGGACCCAAGCGGGCAGCGGCCGGTCACCGCCGCCCAGGCCGACAAGCAGATCGCGTCGTGGACCACGCCGCAGTGGGGCAAGATCGCCAGCGTCGCCGAGGCCGTGGGCGGTGTCGTGCTCTGCTTCACGCCGCTGGCTCCCATCGGCGCCGGGATCCTCATCGGCGAGGCCAGCAGCGTCGGCTCCCAGCTCCTACTCAACCATGGCCAGGTCAACTGGGACAACGTGGCCATCTCCGGGGCGGCAGGCGGGGTTGCGGGCGGCGTCGGGGCGATCGTGGGCGGGTCGAGCATCGTGGCCAACCTGGCCGCCAACGTCGGCCGGTTCAGCCCGATGCTGGCGTCCGCCACTCCCGGCATCGTGAGCGGTGCCGCGGGTGGGTTCAGCGGCAGCCTGACCCAGACGGCTCTGTCGGGCGGGCCCATGAACCCCGCAGGCCTGGCCACCGACACCGTCATCGGGGCCGCCACGGGCGGCATCCTCCACGGGCGGACACCGGACGTCGCCCCGGTCCAGGAGCCGGCATGGGTCAACCTGGCGGGCCCGGCCCGAACGGCGCACATCCTCTATGGAGACGCCACCGGTGGCGGGCACCTGTACCCTGGACTCCCGGGCAAGACGCCGTTTCCCGAAGGTTGGTCGCCCGACAAGGTGATGCACTCGATATCCGATGTCGCTACCAGTCCGAGCTCGACGTGGGTCCCGCAGGGCCCGAAACAGGTGATCAGCGGCGGCTATGAGGGGGTTGACATCCGGGTCATCTACAAGCCGGGGACTGATGAGATCATCACCGGTCACCCCACAAACCTTCCGAACAAACCATGACTGCCGGCAAGTACGACGCCGAGTACTACGAGACGCTCCAGTCGGGAGTCAGAGCGCTTCTGATCATGACCGGTGATCGGTTGAGCACCGATGAGGTGGGCCTCTTTACGGACCTCGTCGACGCCAACGAGCCGGGGGTGGCTCTCGAGATGTTGGTTGACTCCTTGCTGGCAAGCGGGAGCTTGATCGAAGCGGCGGCCCTTGAGGGCATGCGGTCGTTGGCTTCAACCATGGGGATCGCACTCGATGGGATCGAGCGACTGACGACCGAGGAGGAATGAGGCAGCACTGCTCAGCGTGCTCAGCGCCCTACGCGCTGGCCGTCGTTCCCACCGCCGACGCCGGCTCGGGTGGCGACGAGCCAGTCGCACCACTCGGCCATCCCCTCCCCCGTGCGGGCCGAGACGTGGATGAGCCGAGCCGTGGGGTTGACAGCACGCACGTTGGCGACGAAGCGATCGAGATCGAAGTCGAGGTGGGGAAGGAGGTCGATCTTGTTGACCACGATCACCTCGCAGGCGTGGAACATCACGGGGTACTTGAGCGGCTTCTCCTCGCCCTCCGTGACGGCGTACACCATGGCCTTGACGTGCTGGCCGACATCGAACTCGGCGGGACAGACCAGGTTGCCGACGTTCTCGATGATCAGCAGGTCAAGCTCCTCGAGCGGGAGTCGACCCAGCCCGGAGCGGACCATCGTGGCGTCGAGATGGCACTCGCCTCCGAAGCCGGCGTCGGTGTTCACCAACGACACCGCAGCGCCCAGGCCGTCGAGCTCGTCGGCGTCGAGGCTGGTGGCGATGTCGCCTTCCAGGATCCCAAGGCGAAGGCGTGGGCTGAGGGTCGTGATGGTCCGCTTGAGCAGGGTGGTCTTGCCCGCGCCGGGCGAGGACATGAGGTTCACGGTGGTGACGCCGGCCCGGGCGAAGTCGGCACGGTTGCGGTCTGCGGTGCGGTCGTTCTCGGCCAGGATGTTCTCGAGCACGGCCACCCGCTCGTTGCCCGTCTCCCCGTACCCGCAGTGGTCGCCCACCTCGCGGTGCCCATCGGCGTCGTGATCGTTGTGGGCGCGCCGGGTGCCGTCGGTGTGGCGATGGAACCGTCCCATCAGCGCGCCTCGCAAGTGCGGTCGATCGATGCGATCTGGAACTCCTCGCCGCTGACCAGCGTCACGTCGGTGCTGTCGCAGGTTCGACACAGCATGATCGGCAGGTCCAGCGTGGTCTGCGCCCCGCAGGCCATGCAGGTGATCACCGCCGGCACGTGATCGATGATCAGCTCACAGCCGGTAAGGTCCGTACCCTCGGTCAGCAGCTCCCAAGAGAACTGCAAGGAATCCGGCACGACCTGGCGGAAATGACCGATGCGGACCTCAACCCGCTCCACCGCCCTTCCATCGGCGTGCCGGGCAACGGTCTCCGCTATGGCCTCGCACAGTGCCAACTCGTGCATGCCTTCTCCCCCTGCTCGTGCCACGGTCGGAATGGGACCGGACCGTAGCCTAATGGGGATCGACCACCTCGCCTGTCGCGTCTCACCTCCGGTCCGGAACGGCCCCACCAACACGGTGTCGCGGGGAGGTAGCGTGATGGTGTGCTGCTCGCTCTGCTGGTCATCCTGGTGCTTCTCTTCATCGTGTTGCCCATCATCGGCCTGGCGCTGTGGGCGCTCATCTCCACCGTCGTGGTCGGCCTGGTCATCGGCGCCGTGGCCCGGCTGGTCATCCCCGGCCAGCAGCCCATAGGCATGGTGGCCACCGTCATCTGCGGGTTGTCGGGCAGCATCATCGGCGGCTTCGTGGGCCAGCACGTGCTCAAGGTCGGGGGCTTCCCCACTGTCCTGCTGGAGATCGTGGTGGCGGCCCTGGCCGTCGTGGTGGTCAGCCGGACCGGTGGGCGACGCCTCTCCACTCACTGACGCCCGGTTAGGCACCGGGTCGGCTTCACGGAGTCCTCGCTGAGGCCTCAGAGATCGTTCACATCTACGGTCCATGCTGGGTGAGTGCCCATCCAACAGTCGGGAGCAGCCATGGACAGCGCTCCTGGCAACAGCGCTCCCAGCAACATGGCCCACCTGCTGCGCCGGGCGGCCTTCGGGGCCAGTGCGGCAGAGCTCGACACCGCCGTGACCGCAGGGTACCCGGCCACGGTGGAGCGCCTCCTGGCCGGCGGGGGCGCTGCCCCCGACCCGACCGGTGACCGGATCCCGGTCCCCGCCTTCACCCCTTACCACAAGGTCCAGGCCAAGCACGGCACTCCCCAGGCGCTGGCCGAGGTCAGGGCCCAGCTCCGGACCCTCATTGCCGAGGTGCCTCCGCTGCAGGCGTGGTGGCTCAACCGGATGATCGTCACCTCCACACCATTGCGGGAGAAGATGGCGCTGCTGTGGCACGGCCATTTCGCCACCTCCATCAGCAAGGTCAAGGACCCGCACCTGATGTACCTGCAGAACCAGCTGTTTCGCACCGCGGGGATGGGCAGCTTCGCAGAGCTCACCCAAGCGGTGGCCAAGGGCGGGGCGATGATGGTGTGGCTTGATACGGCGACGGACAAGAAGGCGCACCCGAACGAGAACTTCGCCCGGGAGCTGATGGAGTTGTTCACCCTGGGTGTGGGCAACTACTCCCAGAACGACGTGGTGCAGGGCGCCCGGTGCTTCACCGGGTGGACCTACGACCGGACCAGCGACCAGTGGGTCCTGCAGGTCCGCCAACACGACGACGGGACCAAGACGTTCCTCGGTCGCACCGCGAACCTCACCGGGGAAGAAGCCATCACCACGATCCTGGCCCAGCCGGCGTCCGCTCGCTTTGTGGTCGCCAAGGTGTGGAGCCACCTGGCCTACCCGGTGGAGACGACCGATCCTGTCGTCGTTGATCTCCTCAGGGCGTACACGCCGTCGTTCAGCATCACCGACCTGCTGCGTGCCGTCTTCAACCATCCGGCGTTCCTGTCCCCCACCGCCAAGGCAGGTCTGGTCAAGCAGCCCATCGAATACCTGGTGGGCGCCGCTCGGGCTCTGCGCCTGGGCGCCAGCGGGGAACGACTCGACCCGGCCAGCGGCCTCCCGGTTGCGGCACCGGTCGCCGGCCAGGCGGCGAAAGGCAGGACCAGCGCAGCCCATGCGGGCTTGGCCGCGGCCGCCACCGCCTTGGCTCAGACTCCGTTCAACCCGAGCAACGTCGGCGGCTGGCCTCAGAACGCGTACTGGCTCAACACCTCCACAGCCCTGGCCCGGGTCCGCATCGCCCAGTCCCTCGCCTCGAACGGCGACCTGTCGTCCGTCGAGGCCGTTCCCGTCTCCCAGCGGGTGGCAGCCGCCGCCAAGCTGCTCGGGGTCGTCGACGGTTGGGGCCCAACCACCGCTGCCGCCCTGGCCCCCGCCGCAGGCTCGCCGGCAAACCTGGTCGCTCTTGCCCTCACCAGCCCCGAATACGTCCTGAACTGAGGTCCCCATGTCCGAATCCCCCCCATCTTCCGGACAGGAACCCATAGCTTCGCCCTACGGGCTCCCCCACAATCGCCTCACCCGACGGCGCCTGCTGATCGGCGCCGGTGCACTGGGCGCCTGCGGCGTAGCTGCCGGCGCCATCGCCACCCGACCCTGGGATGCCCTCACCGGACCCAGTGGGTCCAGCTCCGCCTTGCGCTCCGGGCGCGGCACGCTGGTCCTGGTCACCCTGTACGGGGGCAACGACGGGCTCAACACGGTCATCCCCTACAACGACAGCGCCTATCACGCCGCTCGACCCAACCTGGCATACCAGCCCAATGTGGTGCTTCCCCTGGCCGACGGCTTCGGTCTCAACCCCAGGCTCCCCGGGCTCAAGGGCCTCTGGGATGCCAAGCAGCTCGCCGTCGTTCGGGGCGTCGGTTACCCCAACCCCAGCCTGAGCCACTTCCAGTCGATGGACATCTGGCAGACGGCGAACCCCGAGGGGTCAGGATCGGGATGGCTGGGGCGGTGGCTGGACGGCACCGGCACCGACCCCATCCGGGCCATCAGCCTCGGGTCCACGATCCCCACCGCCCTACGGGGGGAGAAGACCGCGGCCACCGCCATCACGTCAGGCACCATCACCGTCCCGGGCCAGCCCGTGTTCACCAACGCCTACACCCGACTCGCCGCCGCCAGCGCCGACCGCAGCGGCCTGGCTGCGTTGGTGGCCAACACCAGCACCGATCTCCTGTCGGTCAAAGGTGATCTGGACCGGCTCCACGTCGCCGCTCCGGTAGCCACCGCAGGCCCGTCAACCACCGTCCGGGCGCCCGGCCCCGGTGCAGGCACAGTGCCGGGCGAGACTGGGGGGTCAGCGCCGGCGAAGGGGGGCGGCCACCGACGCGCAGGCAAGGCTCCGGCGACGAGCTTCGCCGACCAGATGGCGCTCGTCGCATCCCTGGTCAAGGCCGGTGCCCCGACCCGCGTGTACCAGGTCAGCCTGTCGAGCTTCGACACCCACGCCGACGAGAAGGCCAACCAGGAAAGGCTCCTGGGCGAACTCGATGCCGGGGTCACGGGGTTCTTCCATTCCCTCACCGGTTCTTCCCAGGCCTCCGACGTGGTTCTCATGACCTACTCGGAGTTCGGTCGCCGGGTGGCGGAGAACGCCAGCGGCGGGACCGACCACGGCACGGCATCGCCGTTGTTCGTGGCCGGCCCGGCAGTCCATGGCGGACGGTTCTACGGAGAGCAGCCTTCACTCACCGACCTGGTGGACGGCGACCTCAAGCACAACGTCGACTTCCGCTCGGTCTACGCCACCATGCTCGACCGGGTCGTCGGCGTCGACTCCAAGTCGTTCCTCGGCGCCTCCTACCCCACCCTGGCGCTGGTCTGAGCGTCCGCTACCTCTCGTGGGCACTCCCGAGCAGATCGGTCATAGCCGGCAGGCCCGCTCCTGCGCCAACCCCTCACACCGGCTTCACCGGAACCTCACACCGGTCGCCGACACTGGCCAGCATGAGTCCCATCACCACCTTCTTCCGTCATCACCTCGGCGCGTCGGTCGCCGGCGGAGTCACCGTGTTGGCGCTGGCCGGCGGCAGCATCGCCTATGCGGCAACGTCCTCGGGATCCTCGCCATCGGCGCATGCCTCCCGCCCGAGGACGAACGTGGCGACCACCACCCCGAGTGGCGGGGCTGCCGGCGGGACGGGCAAGGGGCACAAGGCCAAGCATCCCGGGGTGCGCGGGACCATCACCGCCGTCAACGGTGACGCGTGGACGGTGAAGACGGCCAAGGGCGCCACGCTGATGGTGACCATCACTGCCCAGACCGCCTTCGGGAGCCCAAAGGCGCCGAGCTCGGCCTCCAGCTTCCCGCTCGGAGCAACCGTGCGGGTCGTCGGGCAGCGGACGGGCACGTCGATCACCGCCACCCGCATCCTCGCCCCTGCCACTCCCGGGACCACTCCCGGGGCTGGCGGGAGCGGGACGACGGGAGGGGCCGGGACGACGGTGCCTTCACACAGCCCGACGTAACCAACGTCGGGGTGTACGCTCGGGTCGGTCGTTCACCCCGGGCGACCATCGCCTCTCTCAGGGGCAGATCGGCGGTTCCCATGGGAGCGCCCAGCACCTCTGCAACAGCAGTCAAACCAATCATCGAAGCACGGACCGGCGTGCGGGTCGTGATCATCGATCATCGACACGAGCGACGCCAGCTCATGAGCCACGTCATCAGCCTGGGGGGCGACGACGTGACCGTCGTCGGCTTCGCCGAGGATCCCCCAGGAGCCGTGGAGACCGTCGACCGGCTCGACGCCACAGCCGCTGTGATCGAGATCCAGCTCCCCGTGGCTCGGGGCCTGGAGACCGTCAAGGCCCTCAGAAAGAGCCGCCCAGGCATGCGGATCGTCATCTGCACGTTCCACGACGATGACGACACCCGCCTGGCCGCGCTGGCCAGCGGTGCGGACGCCTACCTCATCAAGCCGCTCAGCCCACGCGACATCCACCCGCTGCTCCTTGCCGCACAGAACTGAGGATCCGGGGGCGGCTGCCCCGGACGCCAGCGGCGCTGCCTGACCCCTGCCTCACAGAGGTGCGATCAGGATGATCAGAGGTTGAGACCCTTGCGCGTCTCAAGCTTGTCCTTCTTGTCCCGGCGCTTCTCCTTGAGAGACTTGCCAGACTTCTTGGCAGTTGCCTTGCGGGGAGACTTCTCGGTCATGTCTGCCCCCTTCCCTGTGCCGACCTTACTTCGCCCCGGCGTTCTGCGTCAGAGCGATCCGCTCAGCTGACTCCGAGCTTCTCTGCGGCCATGGTGGTGCCCTTCACCCGGTTTGTGATCTTCTGGAAGGCCACGTCCCGAGCGAAGTCCGGCGATCCGTGACTCGGCTTCTCGTCGATGCTGAACGGCGAGAAGCCGCAGTCGTCGGTCGAACCGAGTCGTTCCTTCGGGATGAAGTTGGCGGCTCGCACCAGCGCGTCGCAGACCTCCTGGGGGCTCTCAACCCTCGGGTTCAGCGGATTGATGACGCCGACGTAGCACATCTGCGGCGTGCCGTTGGCATCGTCTCGGCTGTTCTTGCCGATCGATTCGTAGACCGGATCCTTGTCGCGCTCGCTGGACAGCTGGATGAGGAAGTATCCGGCGTTCATCTGGAACATGCTTGGCAACAGGTCGTTGTAGGGGACATCAGCGCTGTGCACGGAGTCCCGGTCGCCGCCCGGACAGGTGTGAATGCCGATCCGCGAACGTTCTTCGGCGCTGAAGCGTTCGAACACCCGGTTGTTCAACTCGATGAAGTGGCCCAGCATGCCAGCGCCGGTCCACGGGTTGCGGGGATCGTTCCTGGTGGCCAGCCGCCCCTCGGTGAAGTCGATCGACACCCGGGCGGCACCGGCGTCGAAGGCGGCGCGGATGTCCTTCTCGCACTCGTTGACGAGATCGTCCTCGAAGTCCACCTTGGCGTAGCCCGGGACCTCGGAGCTCAGCGGATAGAGGAGATCGAGCATCGAGGGCGCGATCACGGCCTGCTTCATGGGTGTGGTGGCCAGGTCGATGGACTGCTTGAGCGTGTCGGCTGCGTACGTCTGGTACTGGAACGGACCGCCCGTCAGGCGGGGCAACTGTCGGTTGTGCCCATCGGCGAAGATGGCAAAGAACTGCCCGCCGTCGCCGGCCAGGTTGGGGGCCAGGCCCGTGCCGGCCAGGGTGTCGGCCAGTGCGTAGGTGGCGAAGCTGGACCAACGCTGCTCACCATCGGAGATGATCGGTGCGCCGGTAGCCTCCCCCCGCTCGATGGAGTCCTTGACCGCCTTGTCCTGTTCCTGCCCTAGTTGCTCCTTGTTGATGTCCCCCGCGTCGTAGGCCCCGTAGGCCTCTTGCAGCGTCGTCGGCCTAGGAAGAGAACCCACCGGCTCGGTAGGAATACCGGTGGTCGTCCTCGGGTCGTAGTCGCGCATGATCCCCTCTTCTTCTGTTGTGCGGGAGCACGGGCGCTCCCCCCCAAACCAGACGCGGGAGAGATCGGACTGCCTCCCCGCTGGCTGGTTCAGAGGCTCGCGCCGTTGGCATCTCTTGTCAAGGTCGTCCCCCGGCAATCACCCGACGATGGGCCGAGTCCCCCAGACACCAGGGGAGACTTCTCATCGGCCCGACAGTCATGCGGTCGTCACAGGGGGGTCTACCGCTCGGCACCCAGGGGTGGCCATAGTGGGACGGGATGCGACTGCGGGTGGGGTGTGCGTTCGAATACCGCGCCGAGGTACCAACCCATGCCGTGATCCAGGTGGAGCCCGGCTCGACAGGGATGTCCGGGCCCTTGAGGAGCGCTGGGACAACATCCCCCGGATCGGGATGTCGCGCTGCCGAGCTGACACCGCAGGAGTTGCCCGACGAAGCCCTGGTCTTCACGCTTCCCAGCCGCTACTGCCCGGTTCAGGAGCTCGCAGACGTGGCCTGGTCCCTGTTTGGATCGACGCCTACCGGTTGGCAACGGGTGCAGTGCATCAGTGACTGGGTGCATGCCGAGATCACGTTCGGCTACCTGACGACCGACCCCCTGGCCACGGCGGTCGAGATCTTCGAGAATCGGGCCGGGGTGTGTCGGGACTTCGCCCACCTGGGAACCACGTTCTGTCGGGCGTTGAACATCCCGGCCCGGTACCCGTTCGGTTACCTTCCCGACCCCCCTGGAAGGCCAACGCCCGATCCCCCGGACTTCTGTGCCTGGATGGAGGTGTTCCTTGGCGGGCAATGGTGGACCTTCGACCCCCGGAACAACGAGCGGCGACGAGGACGGGTGCTCCTCGCCCGTGGTCGCGACGCCATCGACATCGCCATGATCTCCACCTACGGTGGTCCCGAGCTCAAGGCAATGACCGTCTGGGCGAACCGGGCTTGACCCCGTCGGAACCAGCCGCGGCCCCGATCATGACGTGGCGATGAACGTCGTCACGTAGAAGCCGAACGCAGCGAGCCCCAGGCTGAGAGCAAACCCGGACCTCATGAGCGCCGAGCGCCAAAAACCGTGGTCGTGGGGTGGGATCATGCCGTGAGCACGGACATCGTTGCAGCGTGCCCGGAAGGTTGGTGGGTGGTACCACCGAACGGGTCTCTCATTGATGACCAGCTGTTCGGCGAACCATAGTTGGACATCGTCGAAGACTCCCTTGACCGGTCGGCGCCCGAAAAACAATGATGCACCATATCCGAGAACCTTCTTCTGCCAGTTCTGCGTCCAGGTGGCATTGACCTTCGACCACAATGTGGTGGGTTTTGGCCGCAGAGAAGCGACATCACCATGCAGGTGCGTGCCGTACCGATGAAACAAGTAGATGCCAGCGGACGCAACAAGCAGGCCGGGTATGGCATACAACACGGCGAGCGGTGGTGATGCCATGAGCTGCCACACGGACAGGCGCTTCTCATCCTTGACGTTGGCGATGCCCAAGCGGACCTCGAGCTTGTCGAGACGATTCTGCGCACTCCGTCTCTTGTAATGGTTCCAGATCACCTGCTTGGCGAGGAGGCCACCAAGGAAACCCTCGCCAATGTCGCGAATGTTATGCCGAAGACCACCATCGGCAATGAGGTGATGCCATTCTGAGGTTATTGTAGGATTTACCTCGAAACAGAGGTAGTACAGTCCGGCGATGATCTGTGTGCCATAGTAGGCTAAGACCGCCGCTGCACCCAGGAGTTGGACCATGTTGACGGCCCACTTGGCGGGGTGCTTGAGCGTGACAAGGGGCGGTGGCGGAACGACACGCCCCTTCTCGCGAGGTGTTCTCAGGACCTGCATGGAACCCCTCCCAGAGTCTCGTGCAGCGGCAGGATTCCAATCGGCCGAGGAACATCTGTCATGGTTGAATAATCCTAGAGCATCCTCGGAATTCGATTCACTCTGCTCGGGAGGTGCGCTAACCGATGCCCACACCCTCGTAGGGTCAGGGCCTGTGGCACCACGACGCAAGCCAGGCGCTCGCCATCACGATCGAACGTCACCGGGGTGGTCGGATGCGCTCTGGTCTTCCGGCCGGTCGTGATCAGGAGGAGCAGACGGCCGCGGTCGTCGGGCGGCAGCGTAGATGGCGGCTCCGACGGTCACGGCAACGATGATGAACAGCAGCGAGAAGTAGTGCAGGTACCAGTGGTGGGCCGGTCCCGGGTCGTAGACCGCGGAGCGGGGCCAGGCGGTGTTGACGCAGATGAACGCTCCCCACGCCACGGCCGCCAGGTTGACGGGTAGCCCCCAACGACCGAGCGAGAAGCGTTGGTCCTCCGCGGCGTTGCGCCCCGGCCGGCCCCGCAGGCGGCGGAACAGCATAGGAGCGGTGACGCCCAGGTAGGCCAGATAGACGATGACCACGGCCAAGCTGCCGAGAGCGGCGAAGAGCTGGGCCTGCCCGACGTTGACGACCAGCACGCCCACGGCCACGGCGCCGACGATGATGGCCGGCAGCACCGGCGTCCCTCGACGCTTGGAGATTCGGCTGAGCATCGCGCTGGCGGGCAGCGCGCCGTCTCGGGCCAGGGAGAACAGCATGCGCGAACCGGCGGTCTGGATGGCCAGCGTGCAAACGCATACGGCGACGCTCACGTCGACCAGGATGACCTTGCCCATGGTGGAACCCAGTCGGTCCGTGATGAGAAATGGCAGACCGCCACTGGCCAGATTGGGGTCGCTGAGCTTTCCTGCGGCCATGAGTGCGGCGAGCAGGAGCAGGATCCCGCCCAAGCCCGATATGGCCAGGGCCCGAAGGATGGCTCGGGAGGCGGTCCTTCGGGGGTCGCGGGTCTCCTCCGACAACTCCCCCGCCGAGTCGAAGCCGTACATCACGTAGCAGGCCATCAAGGTGGAGACCAGGAACGGCCACAGGTAGCTGCCGTGGGCGGCCACCCCGTTGGTCTGCGCCACCACCGCCGGGCCCCGCTTGGCATGAGCGAACAGCAACCCCACGAGGGCCACGACGCCCACCAGCTCGCAGGTCACCCCGACGTTGTTGATCAGGGCCATGACCTCCACGCCGATCACGTTGACCAAGGTGGTGAGGGCGACCAGCAGACCGCCCAGGATGACGGCGTTGGTTGCTCCCGACGAGCTGGTCACGGCCGTGTTGGTGCCAACCAGCTGAAACCCTGACCACACGGTGGGGAGGGTCGCTTGGAGGACGATGGCGGCGGCGGCCACGCTCACGATCTGACCCAGCAGCATCATCCAGCCGGCGAACCACCCGACCAGGTCACCCCCCAGGCGCCTGGACCACTGATAGATGCAGCCCGCGATCGGGTACTGGGCGGCCAGCTCGGCGAAGCACAGGGCGACGAGGAACTGCCCGGCGAAGACGATGGGCCAGGTCCAGAAGAACGCAGCACCGCCGAAGCCGAACCCGAAGCCGAAGAACTCGGTGACGGTGGTGAGGATGGACACGAACGAGAAGCCGGCCGCGAACGAGGAGTATGGCCCGAGGCGGCGGTGAAGTTGCTGTCGGTAGCCGAAGGTGGCCAGGTCATCGCTGTCGACCTGGACGTCCCCTTGGGGGCGGTTCTCCACGGTGGTCATGACCGTTCTCCATTCTTCGGCAGGTGCCCGGCGCGAACCAGGCAGCCCAAGGTGTCGCAGATCACCCGGGTGGCGATGAGCGAGGTGATGTCCGCGTTGTCGTAGGGGGGCGAGCACTCCACGACCTCGATGCCGGCGAGGGGTCGCTCGGCGATGAGCTGGATGAACTTGAGCACCTCCCTGGGCAGGAAGCCGCCCGGTTCTGGCCAGCCGGTGCCAGGTACGAAGGCTGCGTCGAGGCAGTCGACGTCGAAGGACAGCCACACGGCTTCCGCCCCCCGCCAGGCCACCTCGAGGGCTCGCTGTGCGGCCGCTTCGATACCCATCTCCACGCAGTCGGTGACGGTCATGATCGTGGTCTCCCGCTCGCGCCCGACTGCCACCCCCGGACGGGGGGCCTGCCAGCCGCCGATGCCCACCTGCACCAGGTTCTCGGCTGGGACGTTGGCCAGGTTGGTGGCGTGGAACCAAGGCGTGGTGTGCATCCGCTCGTCGAGGTCGGTCTCCTGGGTGTCGACATGGCGGTCGAAGTGGATGATCCCCAAGTTGCCGTCGAGGTTCTCGGCCACCCCCCGGGTGGTGGGGTAGCCAATCGAGTGATCGCCGCCCAGCACGACCGGGAACGCCCCGGAGGCGTAGACGTGGCTCACGCCCTTGGTGATCTGGTCGAAGCTCTTCTCCAAGTTGGCGGGGATGGTGAAGATGTCGCCCAGGTCGCAGACGCTGATCGACTCCCGGAGGTCGACGCCAAGCTCGAAGCTGTACGGACCGTAGAGGGCGGAGATGCGGCGGATCCCCTGGGGGCCGAACCGGGTACCGGGCCGGTAGGTGGTGCCACCGTCGAAGGGTGCGCCGAACACGGCCACGTCGTAGTCACCGGCCAGGTGGACGTCCTCGACGTAGGGGGCCTTGAGGAACGTGTTGATCCCTGCGAAATGCGGCAGCTCCCCGCGAGAGAAGGTGGGGATACGCCGATCCACGATGGAATCGGCTCCGGCCAGGCCAAGCTCCAGACCCCTGGACACCTCCTCCTCCCACTTGGTGGTCGGCAGGCGGGCCTCGGCGGCCACCGCAGCTCGGGCCTCCGGTCCATAGCGTTCATGCAAGGTCGAGTCGTCGAAGCTCACGGTTGGTTCTCCCACGGTGATGTCCGACCGAGGCAGCCGGACTGGCTCGCCTCCCGGGCTTTTATCCCGCCGTGGAGCAGAGAATCCCTCCAGCGATGTAGCGGATCTCTGCCTCGCCTCTCGGACCAGACCCGATCTCCGAAGATCGGCGGAACCCTAGGCGCGCCTCACGATGTGAGTCGTAGGCGAAGGTACAGACGACGCGTTTCCCGCCTGCTTCGGCCATGTTTCGATCCTGTGAACGCCACGGACGACCCCACGACCATTCAGGCGGTGCCGCCGGCCTCGTCCAGGGCACGGCGCAGGCCGCTGAGGTCGGCGGCAACGGCAACGGTCATCGCCGCCGGCCCGTCCAGGTTCAGAACGGCCCAGCCCTCCCCTGCCGCGGGCTCGACCCGCGGTTCGTGGCGGCCGGCGTGGAGGGCGAAGCCGAAGGCGCGCTGCCCACCGAGCACCGCTGGGCCAGCCCATCCCGCAACATCCGGGCCGACGCAAAGCTGGTGGCGCACCAAGGCCTCGTCGTCCAGGTCGACGTCGAGGCGCAGGTCCAAGTGGCCGGGGGCCTCATGGCTGCGGCCCAGGAGGACCTGCTCGGTCCAACGGAGTCTGCCGCTACCTTCGAGACGAACGTTCACCGCCTGGAGATGATGGCACTCGGCAGTGGCCACCAGCGGTTGCAACTGCCAGTCAAGCATCCCCCCGTCAGCCACCGACGCGGTGACCCGCTGGGTCGTTCCTGTGGCGCTCCACGCCACCGTCGCCGCCGTCGAGCGTATCCTCAGGGTGGCACCCGCCTCGACGGCGACGTCGATGTCCACCGAGTCGTCACCAACCGGCGTGGCGGCGGTGCCCACGAGATAGACCGCGTCTGGCGTGGAACGCCAGGCAAGGGGCGCGCCGTCGAGGCGCCGGACGAGGCGGCAGGAGCGACCGGCGGTGACCGGGGCCGCCGCGGTCAGCTCCGCCCGGGCGTGCACGCCAGCTGGTCTCTCACCCAGTCGCCGACCGCTGACGCCAGGGGGTCGACGACAAGGCTGGTGAACGCCACCGGCGCGCCGTTTCGAGCGATCTCCGCGTCGTGAGCCATGACATCAAGATCGGCGCCCACGAAGGGGGCCAGGTCGGTCTTGTTGATGACCAATAGGTCGGAGGACGTGATGCCAGGGCCACCCTTGCGCGGCACCTTGTCCCCGCCGGCCACGTCGATCACGAAGATCTGCCGGTCGATCAGGCCGTAGCTGAAGGTCGCCGTCAGGTTGTCGCCCCCGGACTCGACGAGGATCACCTCCAGGTCAGCGAAGCGGTGTTCGAGCGCCTCGACGGCGTCAAGGTTTGCCGATATGTCATCGCGAATGGCCGTGTGGGGGCAGCAACCGGTCCGCACGGCAACGATCCGCTCGTCGGCCAGGACCGCCTCCCGACGAAGGATCTTCGCGTCCTCGGTGGTGTAGATATCGTTGGTGACCACCGCCACCGACCGGTTTCCGGCCATCGCCCGGCACAGGGCAGCGACCAGGGCCGTCTTGCCGCTTCCCACCGGCCCTCCGACTCCGATGCGCAGGGGACGGGTGCCCTTTGCCGAAACGGGCGACTCTCGGTCATGAGGCAAACAGACACACCTCCCAGGTGGCGTGGCGTTGGGCGCCGATGTCGGCCAGCGGGGCGCTGACGGCCGGCAGTTGGCGAATGTCGCAGTCCGTGGCGGCCCAGCGCACGGCGGCAGCGGCCTCGGCGTCGACAGCGTCAGCGAGGTCGGCCTGGCAGCGGGCTACGTCGAAGGGGTCGAGACCGAGGAGACGGGTAGCAGCCCATGCCGGGCTGGTCACCGACGCTTGCGCTCCCACCAGGGCGGCATCATAGGGGCTGAGCCGGGCGGCAGCGGCGACCGCTCCCAGGGCCACAGGCCACATCAGGCCTCCGGGGCAAGCGGCGGCCAGGTCGGCCAGGCCCGGGGTTGGCCACATCCTTCGGCCGGCGCGCAACAGGGCCCGGCCCTGAGCCTTACCGGCGGCGCGCCATGCCGGCGACGGGCACCGGGCCAAGGCCTCGGCGTGCATCACCATCGCACGGCCGGGCCACGCGGCGGCAGCCAGGGCGGCGTCGACCCGTCCCGTTGTCGCCAGCCTTCCGGCCAGGTAGGCGGCGAGGTCGGCAGTGTCGGTGACCCGGCCGTCAGCCACGGCCTCTTCGAGGCCGCCGGAGTGGGCGTGGCTGCCAGCGGGAAGACGGCCGTCCGCCAACAGCAGGAGGGCGCTGCCCGCCGAGGTGCTCACAGGAGAAGAGCGCTCACGTCAGAAGAGGAAGTAGCGCTGGGCCATGGGCAGGATCTCGGGAGGTGCCTCGGCGACGCTCTGGCCGTCGATGGTGACCGTGAAGCTGTCGGGGTCGACGGTGATGTCGGGCAGGGCGTCGTTGCCCGGCAGGTCGGCCTTGGTCAACCTGCGGGTGTCGGTGACCGCCACCATCCGACGGCGCACGTCGAGCCGCTCGACGATGCCGGCGTTGAGGGCCGCGGGGGCGACGAAGGCCAACGATGTCGCCGCCGCCGCAGCCGGGGTGGCACCGAACATGGGACGGGGCAAGATCGGTTGCGGGGTGGGGATCGAAGCGTTGGCATCGCCCATCTGGGCAAAGGCGATCATGCCGCCCTTGAGGACCAGGGACGGTCGGACGCCGAAGAACGCAGGCTCGTAGACGACCAGGTCAGCCATCTTGCCGACCTCGACCGAGCCGAGCTCCTCGGCCAGGCCGTGGGTCACGGCTGGGCAGATGGTGTACTTGGCCACGTAGCGGCGGGCCCGGTGGTTGTCCGCTGGCCCGTCACCGGGGAGGGCGCCCCATCGGTTCTTCCCGACATGCGCCGTCTGCCAGGTCCGCAGCACCACCTCGCCGACGCGCCCCATGGCCTGAGAGTCGGATCCAATCATGGAGATGGCCCCCATGTCGTGGAGCAGATCCTCGGCGGCGATCGTCGAGGGCCGAATGCGGCTCTCGGCGAACGCCAGGTCTTCGGGAACCGACGGATCGAGGTGATGGCAGACCATGAGCATGTCGAGGTGCTCATCGATGGTGTTCACGGTGTGGGGACGCGTCGGATTGGTGGACGATGGCAGCACGTGGCCTTGACCGGCGACCGTGATGATGTCTGGGGCGTGGCCACCTCCGGCGCCTTCGGTGTGATAGGCGTGGATGGTCCGCCCGGCGATGGCGGCCAACGTGGAGTCCACGAAGCCAGCCTCGTTGAGCGTATCGGTGTGGATGGCCGCCTGAACGCCGGCTGCGTCGCAGACCCGCAGGCAGGCGTCGATGGCCGCAGGAGTGGTTCCCCAGTCCTCGTGCAGCTTGAAGCCAGCGGCGCCACCCCTGACCTGCTCCCAGAGGCCTTCACTCGACACGGTGTTGCCCTTGCCCAACAGGGCCACGTTGACAGGCCAGCCGTCCAATGCCTCCAACATCCGCGCCAGGTTCCAGGCGCCGGGGGTGACGGTGGTGGCCCGGGTCCCTTCCGCCGGGCCGGTTCCGCCACCGATGATGGTGGTCACTCCGGTGGCCAGGCCCTCGTCGAGGATCTGGGGGCAGATCAGGTGGACGTGGCAGTCGATGGCGCCGGCGGTGAGTATCCTGCCGTTGCCGGCGATCACCTCGGTGCTCGGCCCGATCACGAGCTCTGGCGTAACGCCGTCCATCGTGTCAGGGTTTCCGGCTTTGCCCAGTCCGACGATGCGACCGTCGCGCACGCCCACGTCGGCTTTGACCACGCCCCAGTGATCGACGACGATGGCCCCGGTGATGACGAGGTCGGGCGCACCCTCCGCTCGGGTGGCACGGCCCTGGCCCATCGACTCGCGAATGACCTTCCCGCCACCGAAGACCGCCTCCTCGCCTGCCAGACCCGGTCCGCCGCTGCGATCCTCAGTGATCTCGATGATCAGATCGGTGTCGGCCAGCCGCACCCGGTCGCCGACCGTCGGCCCGTACAGCGCCGCATAGCGCTCCCGGCTGAGCCGGACGTCCCCACCCGCAACCGGCTCAGGCATCGAGGGGCCCGCCGACCTCGCCTCGAAAGCCAGCGGCCACGCGGGCCCCGGCGAACGCCACCAGAGCCACATCCCGCCCTGCTCCTGGCTCGAACCGAACGCTGGTTCCAGCTGGGATGGCCAGTCGTTGGCCGCGCGCCGCGATCCGGTCGAGCTCAAGCGCGGGGTTGACCTCGCCGAAGTGGAAGTGGGAACCAACCTGGACGGGGCGGTCGCCGGTGTTGAGCACCTGGAGGACCGTCAGCCCCCGTCCCTCGTTGAGGGTGATGGTGCCATCCGCACAGAGGACCTCGCCGGGGATCACGGGACGGGCTGGTGGATGGTGACCAGCTTCGTGCCATCGGGAAAGGTGGCCTCGACCTGGATCTCGTCGATCATCTCGGCGACCCCGTCCATGAGATCGTCGCGGGACACGACATGACGGGCGTCGGCCATCAACGCCGCCACCCGGGAGCCGTCACGCGCACCCTCGAGCACGAAGCTGGAGATCAGCGCCACGGCCTCAGGATGGTTGAGCTTGACCCCCCGAGCCCGGCGGTCTCTCGCCACCAACGCGGCGACAGAGATCAGGAGCTTGTCCTGCTCATGCGGGCTCAGCCTCACCCCCGCACCGCCACGGCATGGCCCATGGGTGCAAGACTAGCGATCGCGCCAGGCCGCACGGATTAGGCATGACCGCTCTCCTGCAAGTCTCCCGGTCACGCGCACGGTCCGGCGTATGTTGGGGGAGGGGCGGTGACTACACTTTCTCGGCTTCGTCACCGGGTGAGGTCGGGCTCTGGCCGGTCGTTGGGGCCTCTTCGTCCAGCTGGGAACGGACTGCCTCCTCGATGCGCTTGCCGAGCTCAGCGTCGACGTTGGACCAGTACTGAAATGCCCGGCCGAGCACCGGCGCTGTCACGCCGTTGAGGAGATGGCCGCTGATGTTGCCTACCAGTCGGTCGCGCGCGGCGTCGTCGAGCACGTCGCGAACCATGGTCCCGGCTTGGCCCCAATCGTCATCCTCGGCATGCTGCACGTACGGTGAGCGGACCATCTCACCGCCGCCGGACCAACCGGCACCGTCGTCGTGGGTCGCCGAGTCCGCCGCCGGCCCACCATGGGAGTTAGGTGCGTAAACAGGGATCGACGGGTCGTTCCAGGCGTAGCGCATCGCACCTTCCTTAGAGTACGAGTTGACCGGCGCCTTGGGCGCGTTCACCGGAAGCTGCGTGTAGTTCGTCCCGATCCGGTAACGGTGGGCGTCAGGATAGGAGAACAAGCGGCCGAGGAGCATCTTGTCGGGACTGGCGTCGATGCCCGGAACAAAGTTGGACGGCTCGAACGCGCTCTGCTCGATCTGGGCGAAGAAGTTCTCCGGGTTGCGGTTCAACGTCATTGTTCCGACCTTGATGAGCGGGTAGTCGTAGTGCGGCCAGACCTTGGTCAGGTCGAACGGATTGAACCGATAGCCATCCGCCTCTTCTGGGCGCATGATCTGCACATATAGCGTCCAGGACGGGAAGTCGCCGTTGACGATGGCCCCGAAGAGGTCCTGGCGGTGATGGTCGGGTGACGTGCCGGCCAGCTCATCACCCTCAGCCTGAGTGAGGAACTCGTTGCCCTGGTCTGTCTTGAACGTGTACTTCACCCAGAACTTCTCGCCCGCAGCATTGATCCACTGGAACGTGTGGGAGCCGTAGCCGTTCATGTGACGAAAGCTCTTGGGCAGACCTCGGTCTCCCATCAGCCAGGTCACCTGGTGAGCGGATTCGGGCGACAACGACCAAAAGTCCCATTGCATCTCGTTGTTGCGCAGCCCGGAGTCGGGAAGGCGCTTCTGACTGCGGATGAAGTCTTGGAACTTCATGGGGTCCTTGATGAAGAAGACGGGGGTGTTGTTGCCCACCATGTCGTAGTTGCCCTGCTCGGTGTAGAACTTCAGAGCGAAACCACGCGGGTCGCGTTGGGTATCCGCTCCGCCCTGCTCGGGAGCCACCGACGAGAATCGGGCCAACATCTCTGTTCTCTTCCCGGGCTGGAGGAAATCGGCCTTGGTGTAGGCGCTCACGTCGTCAGTGGCGACGAACTCCCCAAACGCTCCAGCGCCTTTGGCATGCACGACCCGCTCCGGCACCCGCTCCCGGTTGAACTGGGCCATCTTCTCGATGAGGTAGTGGTCCTGGAGCAGGATCCCCCCATCGCGGCCCTGCGTGAGCGAGTGCTCATCACTTGCAACCGGAACGCCGGCATTTGTGGTGGTCGGACCGTTGGACGGTGACGGCATGATGAGACTCCTCGACTGGATGAGCGACTGAATGGACGTGTCCGAGCTGGACCCGGGGCAGCGACACGCCGTTCCCCCCGTGAAAGCCTTCCAGCAGGGTCACTGCCGCTGGACGTTGGTCCCCGGGCGGCAACCACGTCCTTTCTAGGTCCAAGTCTAGAAGAAGTCAAGATCGAGAGTTGCTGGGATCTTTGTTCACCTCGACTTCAGGTATCATGTGAACCCACGTCGTTCCTGCGCAGTCGAAGGGAGACCCGTCATGGGCGAACTGGCAGCACGCCTCCGTGATCGCGGCTGGCGCATGACCTCTCAACGACGGGTTGTTGCCGAGGTCTTCGTCGGTGACCACGTCCACCTCACCGCCGAAGAGGTGTTCGAGGCCAGCAAGATCGTTCTTCCGGAGATCAGCATGGCCACCGTTTACAACAGCCTCAATGAGATTGTGAACATGGGTGAATTGCTGGAGATCTCGGTGGGTCCTGGACCCAGGCGATACGACCCCAACATCACCGAGACACACCAACATCTCGTTTGTGTTCATTGTGGGACGCTTCGCGACGTGACACCAATTGGCCAGGAGCAGCTCGTGCTCACCCAGAGCGAACGACGCGGTTTCCGTCTCTTTGGTGTTGAAATCTTGTTCCGCGGACTGTGCTCGAACTGCGCCGCCATCCTGGAGAACTGACTGGCTCGCGGTCCAGCTTCCTCTCCAGCATGGCCGGGGCACGCACGTCGGCATGCGCGGCTTTGACGTCGGAACTCCCACGGCCGAGGGTCCTCTGGCCGAGGCTGAGGTAGCCGAGCATGACGTCGGCGAGCCGGTCGAGGATGCGTGCGCGACCGGCGTGCGCGCCTCGCCGGCGCGACGGCGATTCAAACGGGGAGGTCTAGAACTACAGCGATGGCCTCCCGGATCTCGGCCAGGACGGCGGGTCCCACATTGCCTCGGGCGGTGGTGATCCGCTGTCGGGAAAGGGCTCTGAGGTGTTGGCACTGAGCGGCTGATTTGACTGCGAGGCCATTGGTTGGGTCGGGTTCGATGGTGATCTCGGAGTCGAACGCGCGGATGCTGGAGGTGAGTGGAACAACGTGGATCACAGATGGGTTGGCGCTCAAGATGCGCTGCGCCGTGATGACAACCGCCGGGTGATGGAACCCGGCCTCGCTGCCTTCGGGCATCCCGAGGTCGATGTCGACTACGTCACCCGAGGTCGGCATCGAGCCAGGCGGTTTCGTCAGCTCGCAATGGCTGGGCGAGTTGGTCGCCGACACGATCCTGACGAAGGGAGCGGATCGCGAGCGTCACGGTGTGGCCAACGGTCGTGCCGAGATCCCGAGCTAGCCGCTTGAGATCTTCGTGGGTTTCGACGTCTATCCGCACACTCGTTGATTGCATGCATAATAGCATACATCTCAGGTGGCAAGTCCGGCGCCAGCCAGGGAGTTCGCAGTATCCGGTTGCGCTTGCCCAGGCGAGTGCGTCACCGTGTCTGGATGGCGGAGAGCGCTGGGACGGCTGTTGTCGGAGAGACCTGTCCGGGCCGTCTTCGACGACCTTGTGGTGAGCCCTCCGGGACCATCTCCTAGATCCCGCCATACCCCTTCTGAGCGGGCTCTTCGAGTGGAGGTGATGGGACTTGAACCCACGGCTTCTACGTTGCGAACGTAGCGCTCTACCGGGCTGAGCTACACCCCCGAGGGACCTTTAGGTTAGCGGAGCACCGACGTCCTCTTTGGCCGCTGCCCCCGGCCCGCTCCTCGGGGGCGCCGGTCAGTTGGCGGCCCGACGCACCGCAAGGTCGCCGTAATCGAACTCGTAGTCGTAGTCGTTGCCGTAGCTACCGCGGGCGGCGTGCGGGACGGGCGCCACTGCTGCGGGATCTACCCGACGAGTCGCCGGCAGGTAGCTCAGCTTCAGCTCACGCTCTGCGGCCAGGTTGCGCCTGCGCACGAGCAGGGCGACGTAGCCCGCCGTCAGCAGATCGAACAGCACCTGGATGTAGAGCATGACGTGCAGGCCGGGGATGACACCGAGGATCAAGGACCCGACGACGCCGGCCATGAGGGCGAAGAAGACGTCCCGTCGGCGCTTCTGACGTTCGGCCCGGCGTCGGGCCGCTTGCGCGGAGGGCGGCACCAGGCGACCGCTCGCGAGAGCCAGACCGGCGGGAGGAGCCGGTCGGTACGGAGCGGTGCCGGTGGGGCGCCCGGGGCGGCGCTGGTTGGCTGCCGCGTACCTCGGGGGTGACGTCTTCTCCAGGATCCGAAGATGGTGATTGAAGGTGCCGACGGGGTCACTGAAACCACCATCTTGGGCACGCGACCTGAGCCACGTTGCAATCAAGGCTCCCCATACGAGGAGTAGGACCAACAATGCCACGGTCTTCAAAGCTCCTGGGCCTACCTTTGCGTGATCAGGGACCGTAACCCGCGAGGTCCAAACGGTGGTGGATCCTCATCGAGGCCAGGCGGGTGGCCCACAAATGAACAGAGCATGAGATCAACCGAAGCCGACCCAACGCGAACCTAGTCGCCGCTGACCCCCTACCGCCAGTGCTGTGTCGGACAAATCGGCCCTCATCCACCACTGTGGCCCGGTTGTCTGCTGGGACCGAGCGCTCAGCGCAGAGGGTCGTCTGCTCCCAGCACGCCGTCGATCCGCTCGTCGAGGTCGGCGTCGAAGGAACGGGTGGGGGGCGTGTTGACCAGGGGTGCGGCCAGGCCGTCAGCCGGCCGCTTCCAGTGCCCGCTGCGGCCTCCCGTCTTCTCCAACAGAGCGAGCTCGCCGATCACCATGGAACGGTCGGCGGACTTGCACATGTCGTAGATCGTAAGGGCGGCGATGGAGCAGGCGGTCATCGCTTCCATCTCCACACCGGTCCGGTCAACCGTCTCCACCTGGGTCTCCACCTCGACGTGGTCATCACCGATGGTGAAGTTGATCGTCACCGCGCCGACCAGGAGCGGGTGACACAGCGGTATGAGATCCGACGCCCGCTTGGCCGCCTGGATGCCGGCGATGCGGGCAGCCCCCAGCACGTCGCCCTTGCTCATGGCGTTGCTGGCCACCTTCGAGGTCGTCTCCATCAACATGAAGACCTTGCAGCGAGCGACGGCCCGGCGGTGGGTGGCCTCCTTGGGGGTCACGTCGACCATCCGGGCTCGCCCGAGGGGATCGATGTGCGTGAGACCACGATCAGACATGGCGGGAGTCTACCGATCGTTGTTCTCCCGTTCCGCCGTGGCACTCAAGCCTGGCGCTCGCGATCCATCCGTTCGATCAGGTAGCGAAGGAACGGCGGGCCCAGGTCCTCGCGCTCGAGCGCCAGCTCGACGGTGGCGCGAAGGTAGTCCAACTTGTTGCCCACGTCGAAGCGGCCCTCGCGGAACGTGTAGCCGTAGACGGTCTGGCTATTCATAAGGAGCTTGATGGCGTCCGTGAGCTGGATCTCACCACCCTTTCCTGGCTTGACCTCGTCGAGGACGTCGAAGACCTCGGGCGTCAGCACGTAACGGCCGATGACCGCCAAGTTGGAGGGGGCCTCGGCCGGGTCGGGCTTCTCGATGATGTCGAGCAGCCTGACCAGGGACTCTTCGACGGGTTCGGCCCGAGCGCATCCGTAGGACGAGATCTCCGCCGGGCTGACCTCCATGAAGGCCACCACCGACTGGCCGAAGCGGTCATAGGTGGCCAACATGCCGTCAAGCACCCCGGCCTTCTCGTGCATGATGTCGTCGCCCAGCATGACCACGAAGGGCTGGTCGTCGACGTGCTCACGAGCCACCGAGACGGCGTGGCCGAGGCCCTTGGGCTCCCCTTGGCGGACGTAGTGGATGTCGGCCATGTCGGCGATGGCCCGCATCTCGGCCAGCGTGTCGTGCTTGCCGTCGCGCTCCAGGTAGTACTCGAGCTCGAAGGAGCGGTCGAAGTGGTCCTCAAGGGTCCGCTTGCCCCGACCGGTGATGACCAGGATGTCGGTGATGCCGGCGTTGACCGCCTCCTCCACCACGTACTGGATGGCCGGCTTGTCGACCAGGGCCAGCATCTCCTTGGGCTGGGCCTTGGTCGCCGGCAGGAAGCGGGTGCCAAGTCCGGCGGCGGGAATCACCGCCTTCTTTACTGTGCTCATCGGCGGGGCCCGCAAGCGGTGCTCATGCCAGTCGTTCTACCATCTCGGGCTAGCCAGCCTGGTGCCGGCAACCGGTAGGCTCGGCACTCGCCAAGTGAGAGTGCCAGCGCATCGGGCGCTGACCACCGACGGTGGTGGAGGACCGACAGAGCCCATGCCTACCTACGAGTACCTGTGCAAGTCCTGCGGTGAGCACACCGAGGCCTTGCAGTCTTTCACTGACGATTCCCTCACCGTGTGCCCCAACTGCGGCGGTGCGCTGCGCAAGGTGTTCGGCAACATCGGCATAGCGTTCAAGGGCAGCGGCTTCTACAAGAACGACAGCCGGTCCTCCTCGGGGTCCACCAAGACGACCTCGTCGGAGTCCTCGGACAGCGGGTCGTCCACGAACGGGACCACCAAGACCGACTCCGGGTCGGGGGACAAGGCGGCATCCGGCGATTCCTCGAGCTCGTCGAGCTCGCCGACCAAGGAGTCCAGCGCCCCAAGCACAACCACCACCAGCAACGGTTCGGGCAGCTCGACGAAGTCCCCGGCCACCTCCTGAGGCAATGAGCGTCACGGGGGCGCCGGCAGCCGTCGACGTCGCCGTCATCGGCGGTTCGGGGTTCTATGAGCTGCTTGACGACGCCACGGAGATCGTCGGTGAAACACCGTACGGGCCGCCGTCATCACCGCTCGCCATCGGGCGCATCGGAGCGACCCGGGTGGCCTTCCTGGCCCGCCACGGCACCCGGCACACCTTGCCGCCCCATCGGATCAACTTCCGAGCCAACCTGTGGGCACTAAGGGACCTGGGTGTCCGCCGGGTCATCGGCCCCTGCGCCGTGGGCTCGCTCCGCCCCGATGTCCGCCCCGGTGACTTCATGGTGCTCGACCAGCTCGTGGACCGGACCTGGGGCCGCCCTGACACGTTCCTCGACGGTCCCGAGGTCGACCACGTTGCGTTCGCTGATCCCTACTGCGCGGAGCTGTCCTCTGTCCTGGTTGGCGCCGCGGGTCCGGAGGTCACCATCCATCCTCGCGGTACGGTGACGGTGGTCAATGGTCCTCGTTTTTCGACCCGGGCCGAATCGTCGTGGTTTCGTGGGGCCGGCTGGGACGTGGTCAACATGACCCAGTACCCCGAGGCCTACCTGGCCCGTGAGTTGGGCCTGTGCTACGCCGGCCTGGCGTTGGTCACCGATTACGACACAGGCGTCGTGGGCGCCGACCCGACGGCGCCGGTCGAAGCCGTGACCATGGATGCGGTGCTGGCCGTCCTGGCCGACAACGTGGAGCGAACCCGCCGGCTGCTCTTCGATGCCATTCCCACCATCCCCGCCGATCCCGTCGGCTGCGGCTGCGCGCGAGCCGGCGCCGCCAGCCTGCGCCTGGGTCCATAGTCCAGTCAGCCTTCGGCCAGAACCTGGGCCAACGCCGCCGGGCGTGTCATCACTGGGTCATCCGCCCTCGTCAGCCGGTCAGGCCGATCGGGCACGACACGCCCGTGCCACCAGAACCGCAGTAGCCGCCCGGGTTCTTGGCCAGGTACTGCTGGTGGTAGGCCTCGGCGTAGTAGAACGTGCCGGCGTCGACGATCTCGGTGCTGATGGTGCCGTGGCCGGCCTCGCCCAGGACCTTCTGATAGGCGTTCAGCGAGGCTTCGGCCCCGGAGCGTTGCTCGGGGCTGTCAACCAGGATGATGGATCGGTACTGGGTTCCGACGTCGTTGCCCTGGCGCATCCCCTGGGTCGGGTCGTGACCCTCCCAGAAGATCTTCAGCAGGGCGTCGTAGGTGGTGACCTTCGGGTCCCACACCACGAGCACCGCCTCCGCGTGGCCCGTCCGTCCGCTGCACACCTCGTCGTAGGTGGGGTTGGGGGTGAAGCCCGCGGCGTACCCGACGGCGGTCGTCCAGACCCCGGGGGTCTCCCAGTAACGGCGCTCCTCGCCCCAAAAGCAACCCATGGCGAACTCGGCCCGCTCCAGGCCTTCGGGAAACGGCGGGACCATGGTGTGGCCGTTGACGAAGTGAGCGTCAGGGACGGCCAGGCCCTTCGGTCGGCCGGGCAGTGCGCCATCATCATCGATCATCTCGGGCAGGCGGCGGCTGAAGAGTCCCATGCGGGTAGGTTACGGCCGCTCGCTGCGTTCGGGGCAGGCGCTGCGACTTCAGGTCGACAGACGCGCTGCGCCCCGTGAGGTCGCCCAGCCAGGAAGTGGCCGGGCAGGCCCGACCGGGGACGGGCCGGGGGGCCTGCCCGCACCGCTGATCTCAGTGTGGCACGAATCGACACCGTCTCGCCCGGGTACGTCCGCCTCACCTGCCGCGCTGAGCGGGAATCAGGTCATGCGCATCGGTCTCGCCCTTCCCCAGCTCGGTCCCCTCAGGCGCCGCTCATGGCCACGTCGGCGATGGCCAGGGTGACCCCGGCGGCCGAGGACGGCAACCGTTCGAGGTCGTTGCCAATGGCCACGATCCCCGACAGCATCCGCTGGATGGTGGAGGCGATGGTGATCTCGCGCACCGGTCCGGCCAGTTGGCCGTTGCGGATCAGGACCCCCTCGGCCCCCACCGAGAAGTCTCCGCTCACCGGGTTGACCCCGGAGTGCAGTCCCGACACGGACTGGACGAGCAGGCCGTCGCCCACTTGGGCCAGCACCCCGTCGACGTCGAGCGCTCCGGGAACCACGCTCAGGGCCCGGGCCCCGGTGCCGGGCACGCTCTTGAAGCCGGCCCGCACAGCGGACGCCGTCGAGGACGTCCCCGCCCGCCGCGCCGAGTAGGTGTTGTACAGGAAACCCTGGAGGATCCCGCCGTCGATCAGCCGGTTGCGTCGGGTGGCCAGGCCCTCGGCGTCAAAGGGGGTGGCGCCGTACGCCTCGGCGTCGGTGGGGTCGTCCACCAGGGTCAGCTGGGGCACGGACACCTCGGAGCCGATCCGTTCGGCGAAGAGGGAACGCCCCTTGCTCACCGCCTCCCCATCGAGGGTGCCGGCGAGGATCCCCAAGAAGCTGGCCGTGATGCGTGGCTCGAACACGACAGTCAGATGCGCGGAGGGGGGCTGGGTGGCCCCGAGCAGCCGGGTGGCCCGCTCGACCGCGTCAGCCACCGCCTTGCCGGCGTCGAGATCGCTCGGGCTGCGTCCCACGCTGTAGCCGCCTCCGGTCTGGGTCTCGGCCCCCTCCCCGGCGATGGCATAGGCCGACAGGTAGCAGGCGGTGCGCCGCGACGAGGAGAGGATGCCGGTGCTGGTGGCTACGGCCGACTCGAAGGCCGCGTCACCCCACTCTGCGGATTCCACCTGGCGGATGCGAGGGTCCCCGGCCCGAACCGCCGCCTCGAGGTCCAGGGCCCGGGCCACCTTGTCGGTCGTCGGATAGGTGGTCAGGTCGTCGCGCCACAGGTCGAGGTCGGCAGCGGTCACTCCATCGGGCACGGCCAGGCCGACGAGGTCGTCGGGCGACGCGAACCCGGCGTTGTCTCGGGCCTCGGCGACGGTCTCGCTGATGACGTCAGGGTCCAGCGACCCAGCGTAAGCGAAGCCCTGCCGGTTCCCCGAGACCACACGGATGCCGATGCCCGCCGACGTTGCCGATGACAGCGACTCGACCTCGCCGCCGAACACCCGGATCTCGGTGTCGCGGCCCCGGGCAACGAACGCCTCCACCTGCTCACGCTCCCGGGCCCAGCCGGCCACCCGAGAGGCGAGGTCCACCAACGGCTCGTCACCGGAGCTCATCGGGCGGTGCCGCCGACGGTCATGGCCGCCACCCGCAGCGTCGGTTGACCGGTGCCCACCGGCACGCCCTGACCCTGCTTGCCGCAAGTGCCGGGCGAGCCCATCGAGAAGTCGTTGCCCACCGCGTCGATCTGCTCGAGCACGTGGGGCCCGTTGCCGATCAGGTTGGCGTCGCGCAGGGGCTCGGTGATCTTCCCGTCCTCGATCAGGTATGCCTCGGTGGTACCGAACACGAAGTCGCCGGTGGCCGTGTTGACCTGGCCGCCGCCCAGTTGGGCCACGTACACGCCGTTCGGTGTCTGGGCCACGATCTCGTCGGGATCGTCGTCGCCGTTGCGCAGGAAGGTGTTGGTCATCCGCACCATCGGCAGGTGCTGGTAGGTCTCCCGCCGCCCGTTGCCGCTGCTGTCCCGGCCCTCCTTGCGGGCCCGGAGCCAGTCCCACAGGTAGTCGGTGAGGACGCCATCGGAGATCAGCACGTTGCTCCTGGTCGGATGCCCCTCGTCGTCGATGGCCAGAGCACCCCATTCGGGGCCCATGGTCCCGTCGTCGACCAGGGTGACCAAGGGGCTGGCGACCTGGGCTCCGACCCGGTGGGCGAAGACGGAGGTGTCCTTGGCGATGTGATCGGCCTCCAAGCCGTGCCCGCAGGCTTCGTGGAACAGGATCCCGCCGCTTCCCGCCTTGATGACCACCGGAACCGTGCCCGAGGGGGCGGGCCGGGCGGCCAGCTTGAGGAGGGCCCGCTCGGCAGCGATCCGGGCCAGGTCGTCAATGGCGTAGGTGTCGAACAGCTCGAAGCCGACGGTGCCGCCGATCGATTCTCGTCCGGTCTGCATCCCGGTGTCGCCGAGCGCAACGCACGACACTGCGAAGCGGGTCTTGACCTGATCGTCGCTTGCCAGCAGGCCGTCGCTGTTGGCCACCAGGATTCGCCGTCGGCTGTCCCCGTAGACGGCGCTGACCTGGCGGATGGCGCCGCCAGCGGAACGGGCGGCGTCGTTGGCGCGCTCCAGCAGCGCTACCTTGGTGGCCTTTCCCACCGCCTCGGGAGCGATCTCGACGGCACTCGGTGCCGGGACATCGACGCGCCGCAGGGCGATCTCCCGGGTCCTCCCGTCGCCTCTGTGGGCGGCCGACGCCGCCGCGGTGGCAGCCTCCGCCAGGCCCGACTCGGACAGGTCGCTGGTGTGGGCGAAACCGGTGGTCTCACCGACGACGACCCGGATGCCCGCACCCCGGTCCCGGCCCGAGGAGATGTCCTCCACCCGACCGTCGTCGAGGCGAGCGGCGCAGCCGCGCCGGTCCTCGGCGAAGATCTCGGCGAAATCACCGCCGGTCCGCAGGGCCGTGCCGAGCACACGCTGAACTACCGCTTCGTCGATCACGTGATCTCCTGATCCTGGTCACATTGGCTGGAGTCGAGGGTACCGGCATACCGTTTGGTCCGTGGTTGCCAAGCTCCCTGCCCGCAGCGTCGTGGAACTGGTTGTCTGCTCCGCTGATGCGGCGCAGCGGGTCGTGGTCGACCGCCGGCAGTTCAACGACCGGGCCCGGTGAGCGCGCCTGGCGATCAAAAGGACGAGGCAGCTGTTCGCCGACCCCTTCACTGGTGGCGGGAGATCGTCCTGATCGTCGTGTTCTACGTCCTCTACAGCCTGGTGCGCGACATCAACGGCGCCAACAAGGAGGAGGTCACCCAGGCCACCCACAACGCCGACCGGGTGATCTCCTTGGAGCGGCACCTCCACGTGTTCGGCGAGGCGGGCGTACAGCGCCAGTTCGTCGGTCACCGGGTGTTCATCGAGTTCTGGGACGGCTACTACGGCGCAGTGCACTTCCTGGCCGTGATCGCCGTGCTGCTCGTGCTGTTCTTCCGGTTCCCCGACCGCTACCGCTTGTGGCGCAACGCCTTGGCCCTCACCACCGGCCTGGCCCTGATCGGGTTCGCCTTCTTCCCTCTCCTGCCCCCCCGGCTGCTCGGCGCACCGTTCCACTTCGTCGACACCGTTGACACCATCGGCGGACTGTGGACCTTCGACAACGACACGGTGAGCCGCGTGTCGAACCTGTACGCGGCGATGCCGAGCCTGCACACGGCGTGGTCGACGTGGTGCGCGCTGGCTCTCCTCCCCGCCGTCCGGGCTCGGTGGGGCCGACCACTGCTCCTCCTCTACCCGGCGGCGACCATCTTCTGCATCGTGGTCACGGCCAACCATTACTTCGCCGATGCCGCGGGCGGCCTGATCATCCTCGGGGTCTCCTACGTCCTCGCCCGACAGGTCACGCCACGGCTCCACACCTTCCACATACGCCGGCAGGCCGACCGCGAGGCCTCCCCCAGCTCCTGAGCTCATGGGCTGTACTGTCCGCTCTCGCGCACGTAGTTCCGCAGCGTCCCTTACGCTCTGGTTGACCATGACCACGTCCCTGCCCGTTGCCGCTCCGCCCTCCCTGGGGGACATCGCCAACCGGGTCGACGAGCGGATCGCCCAGGCCCTCGATCCCGACGCCCGGCGCTGGACGGGCGTTGACGCCGACCTCGCCGCCCCTCTCGCCGCCCTCCGGTCCCTGGTCCTCTCCGGGGGCAAACGCCTCCGTCCGGCGTTCTGCTACTGGGCCTTCGTGGGCATGGGCGGCGATCCCGACGACCCGGGGGTGACCGACGCCGGCTGCGCCCTCGAGCTGCTCCACACGTTCGCCCTCATCCACGACGACGTGATGGATGCCTCGGCTCGGCGCCACGGCGTGGAGACCGTGCACGTCTCCTTCGCCCGGCGCCACCGCGAGCTGGACTGGCACGGCGACGCCGACCGCTTCGGCGACAGCGTGGCCATCCTGGTGGGCGACCTGGCCTTCGTCTATGCCGACCGGTTCCTGGCCGGTGCGCCACGGCGGGCACTCGACGTGTGGAACGAGCTCCGCCTCGAGGTGAACATCGGCCAGTACCTCGACACCAACGGGACGGCAGCGAGGCGCGCCGACCCCGACCTGGCCCGTCGGATCTGCCGCTACAAGTCCGGCAAGTACACCATCGAGCGTCCCCTCCACCTGGGGGCCGCCTTGGCCTCCGCGGCTCGCATCGACGACGTGATCAGAGCGCTGTCGGCCTACGGGGACCCTCTGGGCGAGGCCTTCCAGCTGAAGGACGACAT
Source organism: Actinomycetota bacterium (assembly GCA_030945745.1). Classification (GTDB taxonomy): domain Bacteria; phylum Actinomycetota; class Acidimicrobiia; order Acidimicrobiales; family Palsa-688; genus JALZAH01. The sequence goes on along the minus strand of JALYZO010000019.1, from coordinate 21,685 downwards.
GCTCGGTGTCTTCGGCGACCCGTCGGTGACCGGCAAACCGGTTGGGGAGGATCTCCGGGAGGGCAAACCCACGCTGCTCCATGCTCTCGCCTCCCGCCAGGCCACCAAGGCCGACCGGGCGCTGCTCGAGGGTCGCTTCGGTGCACCCGACCTCACCGTTGACGAGGTCGCCGAGATCCAGGCGATCTTCAGCCGGACCGGAGCTGAGGCGGCTGTGGCGGACACCATCGAAGGTCTGGTCGACAAGGCGCTTTTCGCCGCCGAGGATCTACCCCTGGGGGCCGATGCCGTGGGCAACCTCATCGAGCTGGCCCGCTTCGTCGCCGGCCGCGACCACTGATCCGATGCGGGTCATCGTCATCGGTGCCGGCCTCGGGGGGCTGTCGGCTGCCTGCCATCTGAGCGGGCGGGGTCACCAGGTGACCGTCGTCGAGCGCGGTGACGTGCCCGGCGGCCGGGCCGGCCTGTGGCAGTCCGAGGGTTACGCCATCGACACCGGCCCAAGCGTCCTGACCATGACCGGGCTGCTGGCCGACACCTTCGCTGCCGCCGGGTCGTCGATGGACGACCATCTGCACCTGAGCGCGGTTGACCCCATGTACCGGGCCTGCTTCGCCGACGACGAACCGATCGCCGTTCGCCATGGTCGAAGGGCCATGGCCGAGGAGATCAGGCGGACCTGTGGGCCCGCCGAGGCCGCCGGTTTCGAGCGGTTCTGCACCTGGCTGGAGAAGCTCTACCACCTCGAGCAGCCCAACTTCATCGAACGGAACTTCGACGGGCCCCTGGACCTGGCCCGCCCGTTGGGGCCGGCGATCAACCTGGTGCGCCTGGGTGCGTTCCGCCGCCTGGCTTCGGTGGTCGACGACTACTTCCGCGATCACCGCCTGCAGAAGCTGTTCAGCTTCCAGTCGCTCTACGCCGGCCTGTCGCCCTTCGACGCCCTGGCCATCTACTGCATCATCACCTACATGGACACCGTGGAGGGCGTGTGGTTCCCCGACGGGGGCATGCACGCCGTGGCCCGGGGCCTGGCGGACGCCGTCGTCAAGTCCGGAGCCGGCATCGTCTACGGTGCCCCGGTCGAGCGCATCGTGCGCCGTCTGGGGACGAGCGGTCCGATCACCGGGGTGCGACTGGAGGACGGCACGTTGCTCCGGGCGGATGCCGTGGTGGCCAACCCCGACGTCCCTGCGGTGTACCGCGAGTTGCTACCCGAGACCCGGATGCCTCGCGTCGCCCGCCGAGGGGAATACTCGCCGTCGTGCGCACTGTGGCTGGCCGGGGTGCGCGGCACCCTGCCGGCCGACGTCGCCCATCACAACATCCACTTCGGCCGGGACTGGAAAGGGTCCTTCGAGGCGCTGTTGCACGCCGGCACCCGCCAGCCGGATCCGGCCATCCTGGTGTGCTGCCCGACGGTCGGTGACCCGGGCCTGGCCCCGCCGGGCGGCCACGTGCTCTATGCCCTCGAGCCGGTGCCCAACCTCGACGGCAAGCTCGACTGGACGGTGGAGCGTGATCGGATCCGATCCAGCCTGATCGACCGCCTCGGCACGCTTGGCTACCCCGTCGGCGACGTGGTCACAGAACGGTTCGTCGATCCAACCGACTGGGAGGCCCAGGGCATGGAGCGCGGCACACCCTTCGCCCTGTCCCACCGCTTCTTCCAGACCGGGCCGTGGCGACCCCCGAACCGGGACCGCAGGGTGCCGGGGTTGGTGCTGGTCGGCTCGGGCACCGTGCCCGGGGTCAGCGTGCCCATGGTCTTGGTGTCGGGACGCCTGGCCGCCAACCGGGTCGACGAGCTGGCCGGACGTCGCCCGTTGCCACGGTGACCGCCGGCCCCACGCTGGAGGAGAGCTACCGGCGGTGCCGGGAGCTGAACCGCCGCCACGGGACCACCTACTACTGGTCGACGTTCCTCCTCCCTGCGGTCAAGCGTCACCACGTCCACGCCCTCTACGGGTTCTGTCGCTACGCCGATGACCTGGTGGACGACCTGGGGGCGGCGCCGGTCGGGAAGCGGGCGGCGGCCCTGGCCGACTACGGGGACCGGTTCTTCGCCGACCTGGAAGCAGGCCGCTCGACCGACCTGGTCCTCAAGGCCGTCGTCCACACCGTCCGGGCGTTCGCCATCGACCCCGACTGCTTCCGCCGCTTCCTGCGGTCGATGACCATGGACCTGACCGTCGACCACTACGACACCTTCGACGACCTCCTGGGCTATATGGACGGCTCGGCAGCCGTCATCGGCGAGATGATGCTACCCATCCTCGAATCCGAGGACCCCGCCGCCATCGGGCCCGCCCGAGACCTCGGCATCGCCTTCCAGGTCACCAACTTCCTGCGCGACGTCGCCGAGGACCTCGATCGCGGCCGGGTCTACCTCCCGGGCGACGATGTCGACCGCTTCGGTGCGGCATCGGCGCTGGCCGGGCGCCGGGTGACCCCCGAGTGGATCGAGCTCCTGCGCTTCGAGATCGACCGCGCCCGGGCGTACTACCGCTCGGCGGAGGCGGGCATCGCCCTGCTCCCAGTGCTGTCCGGTCGCTGCGTCACCGGCGCCCACCGGCTCTACGGCGACATCCTGGCCCGGATCGAGGCGGCCGACTACGACGTCTTCTCCACCCGCGTCAGGGTGCCCCTGACCCGCAAGCTGGCCGTGGTCGGGCGGGCACTGATCCCCTGAGGGGCCTGGGCGACGGGGACCGACATCGAACTTGGCGGCATCGGGTTCCCCCCCGTGTCCTCCCCGGCCACCAGGTTCGACGGCCCAGGTGCTGCCCCGGCGCGCTCCCGCAGATCCCGGGGAACGATCGGGCAGAGCATCCCATAGGGCTCACCACCGAAGCGGTGGTGGAGGGCATGGGCGGCGCGCAGACGCTCGAGCGGGGCAACGACGGGAGCACGGACGAAGCGACCGTGGATGTAGAGGTCGTGGACGGTGGCGTATGCCGCCCCATACGCCGTCACCCCGATCCCGATGGGCAGCAGCAGGTGGGCGCCGGGCCGGCTGGTGGCCACCGCCATGGCGGCGATGGTGGCCGCTGCGAACATCACCGGGAACCAGTCGTTGGCCTCGACCTGGGCGGCGAGGGTCCCCCGGGGCCGGCGGATCCGGTGATGCGAGCGGTGCAGGAACCAGCCGATGCCGTGCATGACCCAACGGTGGGCGGCGTAGGTGACCGGCTCCATGAGCACAAAGGCCACCATCCCGGCAAGCAGAGCGGTCATCACCGCCTGATGCTATCGGTGCTTCGGCGCACCCACAGGACAAGCACCAGCGTCACCAGGGCGAACCCGTAGGCGAAGTCCTCGATGGGGATGTCCCATGGGAAGCGGACTCCGGTGAGCTCCGTGGGGTTGTAGATCACCACCGGGGCGGACAGCTTGGTCAGCCATCCGTCCACCGGGATCTGGAAGGCCCAGGTGATCGCCAGGGTCACCCAGTACCCCGGCCTGCGGAACAACCCGGTGCGGGCCCAGGCCAACTCGATGCAGACCACGCCGGCGGCGGCGACCAGCGCCCAGACGGTGTACATCAGGCCTCGCCGCGCTCGACGCCCGGCTCCCGCACCCGACGTAGCCTGCGCGGCACGGCGGTCACCACCTCGTAGGTGAGCAGCCCGCAGATGGGGATGACGAGGAAGAACACCACTTCCTCCACCGGGAGCCCCCCCGGTAGGTCCCAGCCGGTGGTGTAGCGGGCGCTGTAGGTCCAGTGGTGGTGAGCGATGGCCGCCACATCCCACAGGCAGAAGATGACCGCCGGACCGATCAGGGACCGCAGCAGACGACGAGGTCGACGCCACACCTGGGCTCCGAGGACGATCTCGAGCGGGGCGGTCAGCAGCACGCAACCGCCCATGACCAACAGGTACTGGTAGCGATCCACGGCGCCTCACCCTACTGACGGTCCGCGGCGCTCCGTGGGGATCCCCAGGCGGTACCTTGAGGAGATGTTGTTGGAGTCGATCACCTGCCCTGCTGATCTCCGCAAGCTGGATTCAGCGGAGCTGGAGACGCTGGCCGCGGAGATCCGGGCGTTCATCGTCCAGGCGGTTTCGGTCACCGGCGGTCACCTGGGGTCCAACCTGGGCGCCGTGGAGTTGACCCTGGCACTCCACCGGGTGTTCAACTCGCCCCGGGACATCCTGCTGTGGGACACCGGTCACCAGGCCTACGTCCACAAGATCGTGACCGGCCGGCGGGACATGTTCGACACTCTCCGCCAGCCGGGTGGCTTGTCGGGCTATCCGTCCCGGGCTGAGTCGGTCCACGACTGGGTGGAGAACAGCCATGCCTCCACGATCCTGTCCTACGCCCATGGGGTGGCCGCCGGGGTGGCCCGCAGCGCCACCCCGGACCGCCGGGTGGTGGCCGTCATCGGCGACGGGTCGCTGACCGGCGGGATGGCGTTCGAAGGGCTCAACAACCTCGGCCACTACGGCAGCCCGGTGGTCATCGTCCTCAACGACAACGGGCGCTCCTACGCCCCGACGATCTCCCGGCTCTCCGAGAGCCTGACCAAGCTGCGCCTCCACCCCGGCCTGCGCTCGGTGCGCGGCCGGATGGAGGATGCCCTCAGGGACCTTCCCGGTGTCGGGGGACTGGCCTACCAGAGCCTCCAGGGCCTGTACTCGGCGGTGCGCGAGGTCATCGAGCCGCCGGCGTTCTTCGAGGCCCTCGGCGTTCGCTACGTCGGCCCCCTCGACGGTCACGATCAGCCCGGGGTGGAGATGGCGCTCAGCCAGGCCACCGAGTACGGCGGGCCCATCGTCGTCCACGTCGTGACCCAGAAGGGCAGGGGCTATGGACCGGCGGAGACCGACGACGAGAAGTGCCTCCACGATGCCTCGGTGTTCGATCCGGCGGTGGGACCGGACCCGGCCACCAGGGGACCAAAGGGTTACAGCCAGGCGTTCAACGAGGCCATGATCGCCCAGGGGGAGTCCCACGACGACGTGGTGGCCATCTCTGCGGCCATGACCGGCCCGGTCGGCCTGCTGCCCTTTGCCGATCGCTGGCCGGATCGCTGCTTCGATGTCGGCATCGCCGAGCAGACCGCGGTGACCTCCGCGGCGGGCATGGCCATGGCCGGCCTGCGGCCCGTCGTGGCCGTCTACTCGACCTTCTTCAGCCGGGCGTTCGACCAGGCCAACCTTGACGTCGGCCTCCACGGCCTGCCCGTCGTCTTCGCCCTGGATAGGGCGGGGATCACCGGCGATGACGGCCCCAGCCACCATGGCATCCTGGACATGGCCCTGTGCCTGAAGATCCCGGGCATGACCATCTTCGCCCCATCGTCCGCCCAGGAGCTCGGCGTCATGCTCGACACCGCCCTGGGCCTGTCGGGGCCGTCATCGATCCGCTACCCGAAGACCGCCGCCCGCCAGGTCGCCGCCGACCAGGTGGGGGCTGGCCTGGCCGCCCGAAAGGTCCGCACCGGCGACGGCTCGGTGTGCGTCCTGGCCGTAGGCAAGATGCTCGAGGCCGCCGAGGAGGCTGCCGCCATCCTGGCTGCCGACGGCCTCGATGCCACCATCTGGGACGTGCGGGTGGTTCGCCCCTTCGACCCGGCCATGATCACCGACGCCGGCCACCACGACCTGATCGTCACCGTCGAAGACGGCATCCGTGTTGGCGGAGCGGGTTCGGTCCTCGCGGATGCGGTGGCCGACCTTTCGGAGACCCGGGTCGCTCCGCCGATCCTCGTGCTCGGGATACCGACGTCGTTCATTCCCCATGGCAAGGTCGACCGCATCCTGGCTCAGCTCGGCCTCGACGGTCCGGGCGTCGCCGCCGCCATCGCCAAGACGCTGCCCGTCGCCGACGAGGCCGTCCTCCGACCCTGAGCCACGCCGGGCAGGCCCTCAGGACCTCAGCTCAGGTGCTCGACGTCGAGCGACCCGTCCTGGTGGGAGGAGCGGATCTGCTTCTTGTCGAACTTGCCCACCGAGGTCTTGGGCAGGGAGGGCATCACCATGTCCGCCCCGGTCATCCAGCACACATAGGGGTAGCCCCAGGCGTTGACATGGAACATGGGAACGATCACCAGCGCCCGCTCCCGCTCCGACAACGCCATGCTCGACGCTGCGTTGTTGACCCCGAGAGCGTGGAGAAACGTCGAGCGGTGGCTGTAGAGGACCCAACCGGCGCAGGGCAGAGGCCAGGCTCTCCGTGCGCTCCGCCACCTCGCCGAACGTCACCGTGTGAAAACCGGCCCCGTCGTAGGTGAGGATCCTGCTGCGACAGCGCTCTCGTCTTCATCGGCGGTCCCCGCAACCCGAGGGGTAGGCTCGCCTCCCTCCTCACCCTCCGTCCATGAGCGCCACCACCTCCCCGATCGAAGCTCCGCCACTGGTGTCCGCCCCAGGGACGCGAGCCCGGCGGGAGGGCGGCCGTACCCGTCAGCGGACCTTCTTGCTCGTGGTGTCGTTCGGCCCTGCCCTGCTGGCCGTGGCCCTGGCCACCATCGTGGCGCTGCTGCACTGGAAAGGCGTTGACCAGGCCGCCCAGTCGTACCGCGTCCTCCAGGTCAGGACCCATGGCCTGGCCCTGTGGGACAGCGGGTGGTACGGCGGCAACTACCCGCTCGGCTACAGCGTCGTGTTCCCCGTCATCGGCGCCCTGGTCAGCCTCCCGGTGGCCGGCGCAGGCGCCGCGGCCGGAGCGTCGTGGGCCTTCGACCGCCTGCTGACCTCCTGGCTAGGACGACGCCCCCTCGGCGTCTGGTACTTCGCGGCGTCCACCATCTTGGCGGTGGCCATCGGTCAGCTCCCGTTCCTGGCTGGTGAGGCTCTCGGCCTGGCCGGCCTGGTCGCCCTGACCCGCCAGCGCCGGGGCGTCGCCGTGGCCCTCATGGTGGCCGCCGCCTGCTGCTCGCCGCTGGCCGCCGCCTTCGCCCTGCTGGCCTGCACCGCCTGGTTCTGGCATCGCCGCGAGCAACGCCTGGGGATCGGGATGGTCGCCGGTGCCGCCGTGGCCGTCGTCGCCATTCTGGGTGTGCTCTTCCCAGGCACCGGGCCGTTCCCGTTCCCGTGGGGCGGCCTGGCGTTCACCCTCGGTGCCTGCGCGGTGCTGGGCACGTCGCTGGTGCGCTCCCCCCCGGTGCTACGCCTGGCCGCCGTCCTCTACGCCATGGCCTCAACGGCATCGTTCCTCATCGCCAACCCGCTGGGCGGCAACGCCCCTCGCCTGGCCGCCTCGGTGGGCGTACCCATCCTGGTGTGCCTGGCCACGGCACCAGCCATCACGCCAAACGGCGGTGCGTCCCTGACCACCTTCGCGGCCACGCCCGCCTTCCTCGACCCGGGGCGGTGGTCAAAGCGGCGTTGGTGGCACCCGTCGGTCACCGTCGTGGTTCTGGTGATCCTGGTCGCCTGGCAGTGGGGCCCGGGACTGGGCGTCGTCACCTCGCCGGCCAACGACCCGGCCCTGGCCGAGTCCTACTACCAGCCGGTGCTGCGCCAGATCGCGCTTCGCAGCTCGGGGCCGGTGCGCGTCGAGATCCCCCCCACACGGGAGCACTGGGAGGCGGCGTGGGTGGCGCCCTACGTGTCGCTGGCCCGCGGGTGGGAGCGCCAGCTGGACATCGCCGACAACCCGATCTTCTACAAACCCGGCACCCTCGACCCGGCGTCGTATCACCGGTGGCTGCTGGCCAACGGGGTGACCTGGGTGGCACTGCCCGCCACCGCCCTGGACTACGCCGGAACTGACGAGGCCGGGCTTCTCCACGCCGGTGAGGTCGGCGGGCTGCACCTGGCATGGTCCAATCGGCATTGGAAGCTGTGGCGGGTCACCGCCACCCCGGGCCTGGTGAGTGGCCCCGCGACCCTGCAGGCCCTGGCCCCCGATGAGGTCCGCCTGCACTTCTCCCGCGCCGGGCTGGCCACCCTCCGGGTCCGCTACAGCTCGTTCTCCACCGTCGCCGCCGGAGCTGCCTGTCTGCGCCCCGACGACGCCGGGTGGACCGACGTGCGGGCTGCGACGCCGGGATCGGTGACGCTCGGCACCTCCGTGTTCACCCACGGCGCCTCCCTGTGCCCGGTCGGAGAGTTGCCATCGCCTGGAGGTCCGCCGTGACCGAAGCCACCTACCCGGCGCAGATCACTGCCGCCAACCACGTCGCTGCGGTACCCCGCCGGATCCGGGCACTGCTGGGGGGCCGGGTCATCGTCGACACCGCCCGGGCCATCTACGTGTGGGAGTGGCCGCACTACCCGCAGTTCTATGTACCACTGGCCGACGTTGCCGCCGGCGCCCTGGATCCCAACGGGGCCCTGGCGCACACCCCTCGGGGGGAGGTCCGCCTGCACACGCTGCGGGGTGGGGATCAGGTCCGCCCCGGTGCCGCCCGGCTGGTGACCTCGTCGACCCTCCCCGGGGTGGAGGGTACGGTGCGCTTCGACTGGGACGGCATGGATCAGTGGTTCGAGGAGGACGAAGAGGTCTTCGTCCATCCCCGCAGCCCCTACGTGCGCGTCGACGCTCTGCGCTCCACCAGAGCCGTGCGCATCGAATGTGACGGCGTGGTCCTGGCCGACGCCGCTTGCGCGGTGCTCCTCTTCGAAACAGGGCTGCCCACCCGCTACTACCTCGATCAGGCCACGGTGCGCTTCGCTCCCCTGGTGCCCTCCGCCACTCGCACGGCCTGCCCCTACAAGGGCCGGACGGACGCCTCCTGGTCCGTCGCCACGAACGGTGGCCTGGTCACCGACGTCGCCTGGCGCTACGACTTCCCGAGTCTGGCGGTGGCTCCGATCGCCGGGTTGGTGGCCTTCTTGAACGAGAAGGTCGACGTGTTCGTCGACGGCCACCTCCTCCCCCGGCCCAGCACCCACATGGCCTGAGGCCCTCCTCGGCCAGGTTGACGATTGCCCATTGCGTGCTCGGGGGGTCAGGCGCACCAACGGTTCCCCGGGGACGCCGTTTTGCTGGGTCGATCTCCTGCGGGAGAGGTTCTGAGCCCTGCTCCCATGACGATGGCTGGTTCCCCCAGGCGCGCCGAAGCATGGCACCATGGGCCATGTTCGCAACCGCATTTCGTCGTGCCCTGAGGGCGTTCGGAGCCGTGGTGGCCAGCGCCACGTTGGCCAGCACCGCCCTGGTGCTGGCGTCGCCGGCGGGGGCGAGCACCACGTGGCCGACCTACCACGCCTCGCCGGACCGCCAGGGCGCGGACACCACCGAGGCGACCCTGTCGCCATCGACTCAGGCCTGGCGGTCCACGCTGGATGGCGCGGTGTACGGACAACCGCTCGTAGCCAATGGCCGGGTCTACGTGGCCACCGAGAACGACACCGTCTATGCCCTCGATGCCCATGACGGTCATGTGCTGTGGCAGACCAGCGTCGGCGTCCCCTTGCACGACGTGGGGGCGGCCACCGGCTGCGGCAACATCGATCCGCTGGGCATCACCTCGACGCCGGTGATCGACCCGGCCACCGGGACCCTCTACGTGCTCGGGGAGGTGGCCAGCGGCTCCGGGCGGGGTGCGGTCGTCCATCACCAGCTGGTGGGCATGAACCCCACCACCGGGGTCGTTGGGGTCTCGGCGAACGCCGATCCCCCGATCGGGTCCGTGGCCCCCGCTGGACAGTCCACGGTGTGGCTCCAGCAGCGGGGCGCCCTGGCCATGGCGAACGGCCGCGTCTACGTGGCCTTCGGCGGCCTGGCCGGCGACTGCGGGATCTACCACGGCTGGGTGGTGGGCGTCGACGCCCAGGCGGCGCGCCCGAACGTGAGCTTCAACACCACCCCCGGCGGGCAGGGCGGAGCCATCTGGGGCCCGGGCGGGCCGGCCATCGACGCCGCCGGCAACGTCTATGTGAGCACCGGGAACCCCAACAGCCCGCAGAACCCCCCGGTCGGCTTCAGCGAGAGCGTCGTCGCCCTCGCCCCCGACCTCGGCCTGTTGGGCAGCTTCCGCGACGCCTTGGCGACCGACGACGCCGATCTGGCCACCAACGGTGCCACCGTGCTCCCCGGCGGTCTGGTGTTCGCCGCCGGCAAGACCGACATCGGCTACCTGCTGGCTGGCCCCACACTGACGCTGGTGGCGGCCATCAGCGGGGTGTGCGGGGGCGCCCCGGACGGCGGGAACGCCTACGATGCGTCCACCAACACCCTCTTCGTGCCGTGCCGCTCCGGTTCCATCCAACCCGTCAACCTGACCACCCACGCGGTGAGGCAGGCGATCGGCGGGGTGAACGGGCCACCCATCCTGGCCGACGGCCACCTGTGGGCGGTGTCCTACCCGGGAAGCTCGCTCTATGAGATCGACCCGGTGACCGGCGCCAAGGTACAGACCCTCAGCACCGGCTCGGCGGTCACCACGTTCGCCTCGCCGAGCGCCGCCGACGGCCTCATCCTGGTCGGTACCATGACCGGCGTCACCGCCTTCGCCGGCCCGGGTGGGGCGCCGCCCCCGGCCCCAGGCGACCCCGTCACCGACTACTACATCCACCTGGGCGGACCCGGCTCCTATCTGGGCGGCCCTGTCGACAACGTGCATGCCGTCCCCGGAGGCGAGGTCGAGGACTTCGCCAACGGACTGATCGCCTGGTCGCCGACCACCGGGGCGCACGCCGTTCACGGCGCCATCGTCGGTCGCTACCTGGCGCTCGGTGGGCCTGTCGGGCTTCTCCGGTTCCCGACCACCGACGAGACGCCGACGCGGGACGGGATCGGACGGTTCAATGACTTCTCCGGCGGTGGCGGCGGGGCGATCTATTGGACCTATCCCACGGGGGCCTGGTCGGTCCATGGTGCCATTCGCGACCACTGGTCGGCGCTCGGCGCAGAGCGCAGCGTGCTCGGCTACCCGACCAGTGACGAGACGGGGACGGTGGACGGCGTCGGCCGCTACAACACCTTCTCCGGGGGTGGGACCGGGGCCATGTTCTGGACGCCTAGGACCGGGCCGTGGTCCGTCCACGGCGCGATCTTCGGCCACTACCTGGGCCTGGGCGGGCCCACCGGCGTGCTGGGCTACCCGACCAGTGATGAGACCGGGAGCTCCGACGGCGTGGGCCGCTTCAACACCTTCTCCGGGGGTGGGACCGGGGCCATGTTCTGGACGCCGGCGCTGGGAGCGTGGTCGGTCCACGGCGCCATCCGGGACCGCTGGGCAGCCCTCGGTGCCGAGCGCGGCTCTCTCGGGTATCCGACCAGCGACGAGTACGCCATCGCCGGCGGGCGGAGGAACAACTTCGTCACGGGGACCATCAGCTGGAACGCCGGCTCGGCGGCCGTCACCGTCACGTCGCACTGAGCCGTCCGGCTACCCTCGGGAGGCGATCCAACACTCCCAGTGGTCAAATCGGGACCTGATCTGCTACGGTCCACCACTTTGCGGCGAGACTTTGCTAAAGGGGTCGGAACCTTGTTGAAGCGGAGCACCAGAGCAGTGAACGTCACGGGCGCCGCGGCCACAGCAGGCGCCCTGCTGGCCAGCCTCAGCGGCCCAGCAACGGCGGCGTCGACGGCGTCAGGCCACAACGGCCCGCAGGACGCAGCCGCTAAGGCGCCCGTCGCGGCCTGGGCCAGGCCGGCATCCGCCTCCCGGTCGCTGCCGGCCATCACCGGCGCAGGCATCGTGGCCAACGCCAGCGCCTGGTACATCGGCGCCAACAACCCTCCGTACGACCAGGGCGGCTTCTGGCAGAGCCGCACGGTGTACGCCGGTGACGGAAGGGGCGACCATCCCCGACCCGGCGGCAACCCCCCGGCATGGCGGGAGGACTGCTCGGGGTTCCTGGCCCATGCGTGGGGCGAGGTGGACGGCGGAGGGGGCTTCAACACCTTCACGATCGGCTCCTACTCGAAGCCGATCGCCTGGTCGCAGCTCCAGCCCGGCGATGCCCTGCTGTTCAATGGGATCAACGTCGGCGGCGAGGTCGTCAACCATGTCGGCCTGTTCGTGCGCTGGGACTCGCCAAGCACCTACAGCGTGATGGATGAGTCCACTCCCGGTTCGGGGACGCAGCTGCAGAACAACATCCCCGTGGGCCGCGACGGGTTCTGGCAGTACGGGCAGCCGATCCGCGACGACGCCTTGGCCAATGACCCGATCAGCAGCTACTACAGCCAACTCGGGGGTGCCGGCTCCTACCTGGGGAGCCCAATTGACAACGAGCACGCCATCGCCGGGGGTGACGCCCAGGACTTCGTCGGCGGATCGATCTTCTGGTCGCCGGCAACGGGGGCCCATGTCGTGCACGGCGCCATCCTCGGTCGCTACCTGGCCCTCGGGGGGCCGGCGGGGATCCTCGGGTTCCCGCTCACCGATGAGACCGCAGGATCCGATGGAGTCGGACGCTTCAACAACTTCTCGGGCTACGGATCCATCTACTGGACCCCGAGCAGCGGAGCCTGGTCGATCCACGGATCCATCCGTGACCACTGGAAAGCCCTGGGCGCGGAGCGAGGACCGCTCGGCTACCCGACCAGCGACGAGACCGCCACCGCGGACGGCATCGGCCGCTACAACACCTTCAACGGAGGCGGCGGCAGCGGCGGATCCATCTACTGGACCCCGAGCATCGGGGTCTGGTCGATCCACGGATCCATCCGTGACCACTGGATCGCCCTGGGCGCGGAGCGAGGACCGCTCGGCTACCCGACCAGCGACGAGACCGCCACCGCGGAGGGCATCGGCCGCTACAACACCTTCAACGGGGGCGGGGGTGGGGCGATCTACTGGACGCCGACGACCGGATCCTGGTCGGTGCACGGCGCCATCGGGAACCTGTGGACGGCGATCGGGGGTGTGCGCAGCTCCCTCGGCTACCCCATCAGCGACGAGTACGCCATCCCCATCGGGCGCCAGAGCAGCTTCCGCTCGGGGACCATCAGTTGGAACGCCACCTCGGGGGCCACCACCATCACACCGGGCTGACGTGCTCGTCGTACGCCCACGGAACGTCGGAACATCAAGATGAGCCTCGGCGAGCTGGGGCTCGGAGCCCTCGCCGACTGAAGGCTGGGGCCGGAGGAACTACACAGTCCCTCAGCGCCGCTCGGCCAGGGTCAGGGCGAAGTCCCCGTCGGGGTCGGTCCAGGCGTCGACGACGTCGAGGCCGGCCAACGCGAGCTCTGCGGCCAGGCCATCCAGACGGAACTTGGTGCTGACCTCGGTCTGGATCTCCTCGCCGGCCTCCAGGTCGATGACCAGGTCGACGCCGGCGATCTCGACGCGCTGGGCCCACCGGGAACGGAGCGCCATCTCAATGCGTGACGCCTCGGGGCTCCACCGGACGACGTAGTCGAAGCTGGATGGGTCGAACGTGGCGCCCAGACTGGCGTTGACGACGGTCAGGATGTTGCGCTCGAAGCGCTCCGTGACCCCCTGGCGATCGTCGTAGGCGGCCACCAGGCGGGCCGGATCCTTGACCAGGTCGGTCCCGAGCAGCAGGTGCTCGCCGGGGTGCAGCACGCTGGCCATGTCGGCGAGGAGGGTGGCTCGCCGCTCGGCGTCGAGATTGCCCACGGTGCCGCCCAGCAGGACGATCATCCGGCCGGCGACGTCGGGCAGGGCATCGAGGTGGCGTTCGAAGTCGCCGACCACGCCCGACAGCTCCAGTGCCGGGTAGCGCTGCGCCAGGCCGGACAGCGCATCGCGCAGCGTTGGTTCGGCCACGTCGAAGCCGACGAAGCGTTCCAGGCTGCAGGCCGCAGAGAGCGCGTCGAGGAGTCGGAGGGTCTTCTCCGACGTACCGGAGCCGAGCTCGATGAGCGTCGCCGCCCCGGACAGCTTGGCGATGTCGTCGGCGTGGTCTTCGAGGATGGCCCGCTCCGTGCGGGTCGGGTAGTACTCCTCGAGGGTGGTGATGGTCTCGAACAGCTCGCAGCCGAGCGGGTCGTAGAGCCATTTCGGGGGGATCCAACGGGGGCGAGAGGACAGCCCGTCGGCAACCTCGGCGGCGAAGAACCGGGCGGTGTCCTCCGGGGTCAGGCGGACGATGATGGACGTGCTGGGCGTGGCGGCCATGGTGGCTCCTTCGGGGCTGGGCGGGCTGCACATCGAGGGTCTGGCGCAACGCCAGGGCGGCCCGGAACAGGCCCTGAGCCCGCCAGCGCCAGCCCCCGGGCCACCACTGCATCCTACTTCTTCACCGTCTTGGGAGCGATGGACAGGTCGACCCCCACCTCCTTGTAGGTGTACCCGCGGGCGATGAGGCGAAGGACCTCCCGCTCACGCGGCGACAGCTGGTCCAGCTCGGGATCGACGACCGGCCCGCTCCGCCCGTGTCGGGCATGGCCGCGAAGGCGTCCGGCACGAAACCGGCGAGGCGAGGTGAGAAGACCACGTCGCCGTCGGCGACCCGACGGACGGACTCGATTCAGGCTCGGGACCGGAGATGGCCTTGGTGACGTAGCCACGCGCTCCGGCCCGGATCACGGCGATGACGTCCTCGGGCGCGTCGGACACCGACAGAGCCAGGAACCGCACGTCCGGCTGCTGGCGTCTGACAGCATCGACGACGGCTTGGCCGTTGCCCGAGGGAAGGTGCCCGTCGAGAAGAACGACGTCGGGTCGACGCTCGACGATCAGCTCGGTGGCCGGTGCTACATCATCGGCCTCGCCGACGACGTCGACGTCGACCGCGCCACCCGACTCGCTGCGCACCCCGGAGCGAACAGATGGTGGTCGTCGACCAGGAACACCCGCAGGCGGGGGGCGGTCATCCCCAACCAGAGCGAATCGCGCCCGGACGGGACCCGATGGGGCTCAGGGTCAAAGATTCCCCGGCAGGGTCGTGCCCTCGACGGGTAGGCGGGGCAGGATGGAGGCCTGCTCCCGCCGCCCACCCCCCTCAGGAGGTCCGTCCATGGTTGATTCCCGTCTGGTCCCGGAACCGACCGTCTTCGTGCTCTTCGGCGGTACCGGTGATCTGGCCCACCGCTTGGTCCTTCCCGCGTTGTACCGCCTGGCCCAGGCCCGTCTCCTGCCCGAGGAGTGGCGCCTGGTGGGCAACGGGCGCGGCGAGGTGTCCCACGAGAACTTCCAGGAGCGGGTGCGACGCAGCCTGGAGGAGTTCGGACCCAAGCCGGAGGAGGGTCCGTGGGAGGAGTTCCGCTCCCGCCTCCGCTTTGCCGGGGGAGGGTTCGATTCCGACGACCCGGGCAGCCTGCTCGACGTGCTCGCCGAGGCTGACGAGGAGCTCGGCGGATCAGCCAAGCGCGTCTACTACCTGGCGGTGCCGCCCAGCGCCTTCACCAAGCTCACCGAGGGTTTCGGCGAGCACGGCTTGGTGGATCGCTCGAGGGTGGTCTACGAGAAGCCCTTCGGCACGTCGGCGTCGTCGTTCGGTCAGCTGGACCGGCTCGTTCATGCCATCTTCGACGAGAAGCAGGTCTACCGGATCGATCACTTCCTGGGGAAGGAGGCCAGCCAGGACATCCACGTCATGCGCTTCGCCAACGGTCTCTTCTCCGGAGCGTGGGATGCCGCCCACATCGAACGGGTGCAGATCGACGTACCCGAGACCCTCGACGTCAGCATGCGAGCCGACTTCTACGACGGCACCGGTGCCATCCTGGACATGCTCGTCACCCACCTGTTTCAACTCGTGGGCGAGGTGGCCATGGAATGCCCGGTGACCCTCGATGCCGAACACATCGCAGAGGCCAGGGAGCAGGTGATCGGGTGCTTTCGACCGCTGAACCCCGACGAGGTGGTCCTCGGCCAGTACCAGGGCTACCGGGACCTGGAGGCGGTGGCCGACGACTCGCACACCGAGACGTTCGTGGCCGCCCGGCTGTGGATCGACAACGATCGATGGCGGGGAGTGCCTTTCCTGCTGCGCACCGGCAAGTGCTTGGCCGAGAGCCATCAGCGGGTCAGCATCGTGTTCCGCCAACCGGCCGAGGTCCCCGGAGATGCTGCCGTCGCCGGGAACGTGCTCTCCTTCGAGCTCTCCGGTGACGGGGAGATCAACCTGTCACTGGTGACCAAGCAGCCGGGTCCGACGTCGGAACTGGCCTCGGTCGACGTCAACCTGCCCCTCGGCAAGGTGTTCCACACCCCGAGCCTGCCCGCCTACTCCCGACTGATCCACGATGTGCTTCTCGGCGACCGGTCGCTGTTCACGAGGCCTGACGGCCTGGCGCATGTGTGGGCGGTCGCCAAGCCGATCCTCGGCGACCACGGTGAGCCGCTCGTCTATGACCAGGGTTCGTGGGGCCCCAAGGAGGCCGACGAGCTGGCCGGCCCGGACGGGTGGCTCCTGGGGAAGGGTTGATGAGCAGCGCCGGGCCGATTCACGACACATCGATGGTGACGCCGTCGCCGGCTGCGAAGCAGACGTGGCCGGCCAGGCGTTCCATGCCCTCCAGCGGATGCTCGTAGCCCCAGGCGGCGTCGGGGGACGTTCCCCCCGGCGTCCGCAGGGTCCAGTACCCGGCCCGGCCCTTGTACGGGCAGACCGTCGAGGTGTCGGTGGGTGTCAGCAGGGCGTCGTCGAGGTCGGCGACCGGGAGGTACCACTGGGTCGGAAGGCCGGTCTCGTCGACCGCCAGAGGGCGAGATGTCGATGCCACCGCATCCTTCCCGAACGAGACCGTCACCGTCCGCGAGCTGCGGCGGAGGTCGACGCGGTGAAAGGGATCCTTGGGATGACCGAGGACCTCCTCGTCCTCCTCCCACCACGAGGTCAGCTTGTCGGGGTCAGGAGCAAGGAGGTCGGCCAACGGGGGGGCCTCGGGCAGCGGGTCGGGGTACTCCCAGAAGGCATCCGCTACCACCACGTCGCCGACGCGCAGGTTCCAGTAACGGGCGTCGCCTTTGAACGGGCAGTGCGTCGACGTGGTGCTGGGCTCCAGGAGGTCGACGGCCACATCGGCCCGGGGTAGGTACCAGCGGGGCAGCATGCGGGTCTCGTGGAGCATCTTCGCCGACGTCGTCTCGGCGATGACTGTGCCTGCTACCTCACCGCGGATCCGCTGAGGCACCAGGTGCAGGTAGAGGAGGTGGGCCGGCTTCGCCGGGATCTCAAAGTTGGCATGGCCTCCGGTGGGACGGCCGAACGGAGCGATGGAGCCGAGGGTGAGCGACATGGCCCCGTGCTACCACGCCGGGGAGCCATCACGCGCCTCTCCCAGCGTGGTCAGGGCGTCGGGGGCTGCCGCGGGCATGGGAGGCGGGCATTCCGCTGCGTCCCGCATCGGTGGTCCGTTCGCCGGTGCCATGGCCATGCCGGCAGCTGGCCCAGCGCTCCGCCTCTGTCGCCGTCTTTGCGGGGCGGCAGTCCCCTTCGAGCGAACCGTGTGACAAAGGAGTGCGCGTCTGCGCTTTTTCGTCACACAGTTCGCCTCGACGACAGGTGGCACTCAGGTCGGCCAGCAACGAGCAGATGGCCCCGTTGGTGTTCCCGCACCCCGAACTGCGGAACGTGGCCGCAGTCCTCGAAGGGACGCCGGTGCCGGTCCGTCACGGTCGACCACCCACGGCTCAGGAGACTGATCATCCATCGGCTCGGCCCCCACCCGTCCCCAGATGGACCCGGCGGCTTGGTGGTGGCCAGCGCCACGGGTCCGGGACCCACGCGCCTGGCGACCGGGACCCCCGAGAGGCCCGACTCGGACCGCTACATTGACGACCGTTCGTGCCCGGCGAACCGCCGGCTGTTCGAGATGGGAGGGCGCCTGATGCCACTGATGTCGCCGCTCGACGCGGTGTTCCTCCTCATCGAGACGCGCACCCAACCGATGCACGTCGGCGGCCTCCAGGTGTTCAAGCTCCCGGTCGGAGCCCGGCGAGAATGGCTCAAGGATCTCTACGATGAGGTCGTCGCCTCAGGTGACGTGGACCGGCTGTTCCGCCAGCGGCCGCATCGATCCCTGACCACCGGCGGCCTCTACACCTGGATCCTCGACGCTGACGTCGACCTTGAGCATCACGTCCGGCACTCGGCGCTGGCCCGTCCGGGCCGCGTCCGCGAGCTGTTGGCGCTGACGTCCCGACTGCACGGTACGCCCCTCGACCGTCAGCGACCGCTGTGGGAGGTCCACCTCATCGAGGGTCTCGACAACGGCCGCTTCGCTGTCTACACCAAGGTCCACCACTCGCTGGTCGACGGCGTGTCGGCCCTCCGTCTCCTGGAACGCAGCCTGAGCGATGACCCCGACGACCGGACAACGCCGCTCCCCTGGGCCGCCCCAAGCCGGCGGGATCTCCCTGCGAGCGAGAGCACCGGGGCGGGCGCCCTGCCCCGCAACCTCCTCCACCGTGCCCGGGAGGTCCTCGAGCTCGGACCTGGTCTGGCCCGCATCGCCGGGCGGACCCTGACCGACGAAAAGACCCAGCGCACCGGCATGGCCCCCAGGACCATCCTCAACGTCCCCATCACGGGATCCCGCCGCTACGCAGCCCAGGGTTGGCCCATGGACCGCATCCGCAGCGTGGCCAAGGCGGCCAACGCCACCGTCAACGACGTCGTCCTGGCCATGTGCGGCGGCGCTCTGCGGGAGTACCTGCGCTCCCTCTGCGCCCTCCCAGATGCGCCGCTGGTGGCCATGACGCCCGTGTCGATGCGCAGCACCGACGCCGGTGACTCGACCGGCAACGCGGTGGGCGCCATCCGATGCGATCTGGCCACCAACGTCACGGATCCGGTCGAGCGGCTGGCCACCATCCAGGCGTCGATCGGCATGGGCAAAGCCGCCTTGGGTCAGTCCTCGCAGCTGCAGGCGACCGCTCTCAGCGCCATGGTGATGGCGCCACTGGTGGCCTCGTCGCTGAGCCTGGTCCGCAACCTCGCCCCCCCGCCGTTCAACATCATCATCTCCAACATGCCCGGGCCGACCAAGCCGCTGTACCTGCGAGGCGCCCGGCTCGAGGGCCTCTACCCGCTGTCCATCCCGTTCAACGGCCAAGCCCTCAACATCACCGTCACCAGCTACAACGGGAGCCTCGACTTCGGCCTCACCGGATGCCGCAAGAGCGTGCCGCACCTGCAGCGACTCCTCGGCTACCTCGGCGAAGCCCTCGACGAGATGGTCATCGCTTTCGACGCGTAGGCAGACCGGTCCTCAGAGACGAGATCCCCGTGCTCTCCTGGCGCCCAGTGGCTGTTAGCGTTGCGTCGTGCCAAGTCTGTCGAGCCTCGGAAGGCTGCGGTGAGTTCCGGCGCCCTGTTCCTCGCCGTGTTCCTGGCCTGCGCCGTTGAGGCCGTAGAAGCCACCACCATCGTCCTGGCCGCCGGCACTGCACGCAACTGGCGGTCGGCCATCATTGGCCTGCTCGCCGGCCTGGTTGCGCTGGCCGTCATCGTGGCCGCCCTGGGGCCGGCCATCTCGGCGATCCCGTTGACAAGCCTGCGACTGGTGGTCGGCGGGCTCCTCCTGGTCTTCGGGCTCCAGTGGCTTCGTAAGGCCATCCTCCGAGCCAGCGGGAACAAGGCGCTCCACGACGAGGCCCAGATCTACCTGCGAGAGGTGGCGGCGGCCAGGGAGGCCGCCGTGGAGCGCCGGGGCGCGGTGCCCGATTGGTACGCCTTCACCCTGTCGTTCAAGGGCGTGGTCCTCGAGGGTCTCGAGGTGGCCTTCATCGCCTTGACCTTCGGCAGCAACCAGCACGACATCCCCCTGGCGGCCGTTGCCGCCATCTCGGCGGTCGTGGTGGTCGCCGCCCTGGGCGTGGCTGTCCGGGCCCCCCTGGCCAAGGTGCCCGAGAACACCATGAAGTTCGTGGTCGGCGTGATGCTGACCTCCTTCGGCATGTTCTGGGGAGCCGAGGGAGCGGGTGCCAGCTGGCCGGGCGGCGATGCCGCCCTCCTCGCCCTGGTCCCCGCCGTCGCCCTCTTCGGTATCGGCCTGACCGTCGTGATGCGCGGGCCCGCAGGGGCTCGAGCCGGCGACCCGGTCCCGCAGAAGCCGGTGGAGACGGTCTGATGGTCGCCCGCCTCCGCTCGTTCGGGGCGTTCTGGTACGACTTCGTCATCGGCGACGACTGGCGGGTGGCGGCCGGGGTGGTGGTGGCCTTCGCCGTCACCTACGGCGTCAGCCGGACGTCGGTCCCGGCGTGGTGGATCGCCCCGGTCGCGGTGGCTGTGCTGCTCCCCTTCAGCCTGTGGAGGGTCGTCCGCCGCCACTGACCATGGCCCCTGCCACGCTGCGCTGCGGACTTCATGCGCCGAGGCCGAACCGGTAGCGTTACCGGCGTCTGGACGGCCGGGCACCATCCTGGTCAGGGGAGCCCCGGCGCGGCCGGGGCGGGGAGGTTGCTCATGTCGGGATCGGTGCAGAGCTATCCACCGGCGAGGATCCGCAACGTGGCGTTCGTCGGCCACGGTGGTGTTGGCAAGACCGCCCTGACCGAGGCGTTGCTGCATGCAGCGGGTGCCATCAGCCGCCCCGGTCGGGTCGAGGACGGCTCGACGGTCAGCGATCACGAGCCGGAGGAGCGAAACCGCCGGATCTCCCTGTCGACGTCGATGGCCGTAGCCGAATGGGCGGGCCACAAGCTCAACCTGCTGGACTGCCCCGGCTATGCGGACTTCGCCGGCGAAGCGCTCGCCGCCCTGTCGGTGGCCGACCTCGCCGTGTTCGTGGTGAGCGCCGTGGACGGGGTGGAGGCTCAGACCGAGGCGCTGTGGCGGGCAGCGGCACGGCGAGGGCTGCCCAGGATGATCTTCATCAACAAGCTGGATCGGGAGCGGGCCAGCTTCTCTCGGACCCTCGAGCAGCTGCGTTCCACCTTCGGGGCCGGGATTGCCCCCCTGGAGCTGCCAATCGGTGAGGAAGGGGCGTTCCGGGGCGTCGCCGATCTGCTGTCGGACACGGCCATCACCTACCAGGACGGCCGGCCCACCACCGGCCCCATCCCCGAGGAGATGGAGGCCACCGAGCACGAGGTGCACGACAACCTCGTCGAGGGCATCGTGGTCGCCGACGATGAGCTGATGGAGCGCTACCTCGACGGCGAGGTCCCGTCGGTCGAGCGCCTGGAGAAGACCCTGGCTCTGGGCGTGGCCTCCGCCCAGGTGTTCCCGGTCATCGTCGGTTCGGCGACCGCCGAGGTGGCCGTCGACCGGTTGGCCACCTTCATCTGCGAGATCGGACCATCGCCGCTCGACCGCCCGCCGGTGTTGGTCACCATCCCCGGCCACGAGCACGGCAACGGGACGGACCCGGGTACCGCCAGCGCCGAGGTCGTTGCCGACCCCGATGGCAAGCCGCTGGTCTTGGTGTGGAAGACCGTCGCCGACCGCCACGTTGGCCGCATCTCGATGTTCAAGGTGCTGTCGGGCACGATCGGGGTGGACACGGTCCTGATCAACGCACGCACGAGGGCCGACGAACGCCTGCACACCCCCTTCACCCTGCGCGGAACCGAGCAGCTGACGGTCGGCCACCTGGTCGCCGGCGACCTCGGCGCCGTGTCCAAGCTGAACGATGTGGCGGTGGGCGACACCTTTGCTCCCAAGGGAACCCCGGTGAGCGTCATCGTGACCGCGCCCCCAGAACCCGTCCTGGCCATTGGCATCCGGCCTCACGCCGCCGGTGACGACGACAAGTTGATGACCGCGCTCCACCGCCTGTGTGAGGAGGACCCGTCGCTGGCCATCCGTCGCGACGACGAGACGCACCAGACCCTCCTGGTGGGCATGGGTGCCACCCATCTGGCCGTCACCGTCGAACGCCTGGCCCGGCGCTTCGGTGTCGACGTCGACAC
>JALYZO010000224.1 GCA_030945745.1 Actinomycetota bacterium | reverse complement strand
CTCTTGGCAAGCGATAAACATCTGTTGAGCGCCACGTCGTCTGGATGGTGACGACGCTGGAGTGGGATGAGTGGCGCGACGACCGAAGGACCAAGAGCGGCTCCTGTTCGGCCGGCCACACGGTCCGTCCCGGGGATCTGTGGTGCCAGCCCGGGGCGTCCCCCCCTATCCCGATCCTGGCTTCTTCTTCTCGCTCCGGCGGGGAGGTAGACGCAGGTTGGAGCTATCCGAAGGGGTGGGAAGCTCGTCGGTGGGCGATGCGATGGCGCGATTGACCCACGCGTTTACCGCCTCGAGCCCCTCTCGGAGGTGGTATTCGGTGACTCGTAGCCCCTCGATCCGCTCAGTGACGCCTTCCAGCAGCCCTGTGGCCTCGGAGCGGGCGGCCATGACCTGCTTCTCCGCCTCCGCTTCAGCATCAGCAGCGCGCTTCTTGATGGCGTCGTCGGTCCGACGATGGAGGTCACGGGCGTACTTGTCTGCCTCGCTCCGCAAACCAGCTGACTCCTTCCTGCTGGCCGTGAGCATCTGTTCAGCTTCGTGACGTATCCTCTCTGCCTGCTGCTCGGCCTCTCCCCGACGGAGCTCCGCCTGCTGCTCAGCTTCCGTCCGCATGGAGTCGGCGGCGGCGGCCGCGCTGCGCAGCACGTCGGCGACACCGTGGCCCAACTGTGCGCACACATCGCTCAGATCTGGAGGTGCCTGGCCGACCTCGGCGCCCACCCCGCTCGTCGGCATCCGCGCCTTCTCAGCCTCCAGAGCCTCCTCGACCTGCGAGGCCCGCGCCAAGGCTCCGTCCCGCTTCGCTTCAAGCTCGGCGGACCGGACTCTTGCGGCCTGGAGCTCTTCTTCGAGTTGCTGGGCGCGGTCGCGCAGCTCGGAGAGCTCGGCGCCGACCCGGGAGGCCTCATCGATGGAGCTCTGGTAGTCCGCAGCCACCTCGGCCAGATAGGCCTTGACCTCTTCTCGGTCCCATCCCCTCAAGCCGGTCGGAAACTCGATGCTCGTCAGGTCGTCAGGTCGAACAGTCACCCGGACTCCTCCTTCCGGGCGTCCCACCCGTCCCGGGTCATCATGGCACAACCCCGTTGAAGCGGCTGACGTCAGAGCCCACGTGGGGCACTGGTAGAGTTCCATGCGGTTATGGGAAGCCCAACGCTGACCGTCGTGGCTCCATCGGGCGGTCGGGGAGGGGCGGAGCTGGTCCTCTACCGAGCCCTCTCGGCGGCGGTGGTGCGGGGATGGACCGTGCGGTGCCTGTGCCCCCCAGGCCCTCTCGCTCGAGACCTGGCAGCGGCGGGAGTCCTGACCACTGCCATTCCCGAGCTCAGCTTGCCGCCCGGCCCTCGACTCCTGGCCCACATCCGGCTGGGGATCCGTACCCTGACCGCAGCAGTCGCGGTTCGCCGGTCAGCTGCGGGTGCCGACGGCATTCTCCTCAACGGCCTCCTCGGCCTCCCGGCCGTTGCCCTCGCTCGATCCCGTTTGCCCGTGGTCTATCTCGTGCACGAGGTGATCCGCCGGCCGGACCGCGTTCGCCTGTTGCGTTGGCTGCGAGGTGCTGTCGATACGACGATTGCGGTATCGACTGCCAGCGCTGCGGCGCTCGCTGATGCCGGGCTGGACGCCCTCGTCGTGCCGAACGGAACGCTATGGCCGGTGGAGCCAGCGCTGCCTTCACCGCCGTCGCCGGCCATCGTTGGCTGCGTGGCGGCCCTGACCGTGGGGAAGGGACAGCACGTCCTCCTTGAGGCGCTGTCCCTGCTGGAGCGCGCTGACGTGCTGGTCGAGCTCGTCGGCGAAGCCCTGCCCAAAGATGATGCCTATGCCGCCGCCCTCCGGGCCCAAGCGGATGCCGTTGAGCTGAGAGACCGGGTGCGGTTCCTGGGCCATGTGGCCAAACCGCTCGATCGGATCCGGACCTGGACGGTGGCCGTCCTGCCCAGCGTAGAGCCAGAGGCCCAACCCCTTGCCGTGCTCGAAGCCATGAGTCTCGGAGTGCCGGTCGTCGGCACGGATCATGGCGGCATTCCCGAGACGCTCGGCGAAGCAGGTCTGGTGGTCCCACCCGGTGATGCCACCGCGTTGGCTGACGCTCTGGCACGGCTCATCTCCGACGCCGCTGTCCATCGGCGTTGTGCCGCCGCAGGACCCATCCGGGTAGCCAGGTCCTATGCTCTCAGCGAACGGATAGCCGAACTGCTCGATGCCATCGCCGCCCCCCTGGCATGACGACGACGGCCCTTCTGGGTCCGTCGTTCAGGTGGTCAGGCCGAGTGACCGGTACACGTCTGTTGTCGCCGTGGCCGTCGCCGTCCAGCTCAGCAGGCTGACCCGCCGCTGGCCTGCCGCACCCAGGGCCTTGCGGCGCTCCTCGTTGTCGAACAGATCGCGCAGGGTCCGGGCCAGAGCGGCAACGTCGCCGGGCGGCACCAGCTCGGCGCCGTCCCCCAGAACTTCGGTGAGCGCTGGGATCCTGGTGGCCACAACCGGCGCGCCACAGGCCATCGCCTCCACGGGGGGAAGCCCGAATCCTTCGTAGAGCGAGGGGTAGCACACCAGGGTTGCCGCGCCGTACAGACCAGACAGCTGTTCAGTTGGGACGTATCCGATGGCCCTGCCGCCCGCCGGAACTGCTGCGCTGCCCACCCGGGCCCCGGCGAGCACCAGGGGCACCTCCGCCTGGCGACAAGCCGCCGCCAGGCTGGCAATATCCTTGCGGGGCTCGATGTTGCCAACGTGGAGAACGAAGCGCTCGGCTAGGCCGTAGGTGGCGCGAGCCATGTGCACCGCACGCTCGGTGGGGGCGACGACGTCGGTTCGAGGCGCCAGCGGGATGACCTGGGCGGTACGTCCGAACCGGGCGTTGATGCGCTCGGCGGTGAAGTTGGACATGACGATGATCGCGTCCGCCCGACGGACGCTCGCCGCCGTGAGGCGTTGTTCGCCGAGGGCACGAATCTTTGGGAAGGCCCACGGGACGTCGAAGACGGCCATGTCGTGGATCGTCGCCACCATGGGACATCTCCGCCTCCGGGGCAGGTCCACGTCGAGCCCGTGCACCAGGTCCGCCCCGCCGAGGTCCCGCAGACCGGCGATGGCCCGGCGCACACCGTCTGCTTGTTCTCGCACGACTGGTGTGATCCTCGACGGCAGCTCGGAGACAGCGTCGTCCTGGACAGCTGCGATCAGGGTGCAGTCAAGCAGGTCGACGAGCTGGCCCAGGAGCTCGCGGATGTAGGTCTGCACCCCGCTGCCCCCCGGCCGGAGGGCCAGTGCGTTGAAGGCTACTCGGGATCGCATGTGCACACGCTGCCGGCCAGGGCGGCGGCAAGGAAGAGTGCTACCAGAACCCCCTGCTGCGGACGTCGGAAAAGGGCGATCGCGATCGGCACCGCCGCAGCTGAGAGGACGATCGACCCCTCATCGGCCACCACAGCGACGAGCGCAAGCAGGCCTTCGGCCCCCAGCGCCAATGGCAGCCGAGTCGGTCCTCGCGGCGGAGGGGTGGCGAGCGAGCGTGTGAGCGAGAGCATCGGTCAAAGGATAGAGTCACGGGCACCTTGGGAACGCACGGCCTGCACCAACTGAGTAGCCATGAGCCTTCGTGACCATTTTCAGGTCATCTGGCGCCGAAAATGGCCTATTCTCGCTTTAACCGTGCTCGTCGCAGCAGCGGTGTTTGCGTGGTTCAGCAACCAACCCAAGGTCTACCAGGCCCAGGCCCAGCTCTCCGTCACGCCCGCCCAGGTAGGGTCCAGCAGCGGTACCACGCAGAGCGACACGCTCTTTCTAGCTGCCACCTACGCCCAGTTGGGCACCACCTCGCCCGTGGTGGGGGCGGCCGTCCGTGACGCACGCCTGCATCTCGACTACCTGACGGCAGCGAAGCGGTTGTCGGTCACGGCGTCGAGCAATGTGGCGATCATCTCCGTGACGGCTACGGGGCCGTCGCCCGGCGCTGCGGTTGCGCTCGCCCGTAGTGAGGCCGATGCCCTGACGGCGGCAGTGACCAGCGAGCAGGAGGCGAGTGTGGCCACGCAGCTCAAGAAGGTCGAAGGCGACATCGTCGGTGTCTCCAGTCAGCTCGCCGCCGCTCCCCCGGGTTCGAGCCAACAGACCGTCCTCCAGGCTCAGCTCCAAGCCCTCGAACAGCTCGTGACGAACCGCCAGTCGCAGCCGCTCGACGCGCTGAACGTGGTTGGACCCGCTCGGGGAGCTGCTTCGCCGGTCTCCCCGCGCCCGGCGCGCGACGCCGTTCTCGGACTGGTGACCGCCCTGGTGGTCGCCTCGGAGTTGGCCGTGCTCCTGGAAGCCCTGAGTGATCGGTTCCCCGCAGAGCGCCTCGAAGACGAGGTCATCAAAGCGAGCGGGTTGGTCGTTTTGGCTCACATCCCCAACAGCGAGGAGGCAAAGGCGGTCGAGGCGTTTCGCAAGGTTCGGACCAGCCTGTTGTTCATGGGCGACGCAGAACGCGTGCGGACCGTCGCCGTGGTAGGCAGTGAACCCGGAGCAGGCAAGTCGTTCCTCTCGATCGGCCTGGCTTCAGCGGTCGCCGAGCTCGGAGTCTGCGTCGTTCTCGTCGATGGCGACATGCGGCGACCGGTGATCCACGAGCGGCTCGGAGTCCCGAGGTTCCCCGGGTTGAGCGATGTACTTGCAGGAAAGGACGCAGACGAGGGGCTGCACCCGCTGCACGATCGTACCGATCTGCTGGTCATGCCCGCAGGCGAGGAGGTGGCCGACCCATCTGGTCTCCTTGCCCGTGGCCTGGCACGCCGGGTCATCGTCCCCCTCTCCACCACCCTGCCCGCCAACACCGAGCTGTTGGTGTTGGATACCCCCCCAGAAGCGCTCTTTCCCGACGCCCTCACCATCGCCGCTCAGTGCGACGCCACGATCGTGGTGGTTGACGCCCGGAGCGGTCGGCGTCGCTCCCTGCGCCGGACCCTCGACGAGCTCCGCCAGGTCGGCGCTACACCGCTTGGTATCGTGCTCAATCGTTCCTCTCGCGGTGCCTCCAACGACGCCTACTACAGCTACGGCGCCCAGCGAAAGGGGGGTGGTCGCCGCCGCAAGCGCATCCCGCTGCCCCAAGGAAATCGAATTGACCGGTAGGTGGACCCCTCCGATGGGTACCACAGACCCTCACTGAGCTAGCTCCCGTAACCCCCTTGGGCCGTCCACCCGCGTGACGTGGAGCACCGTCAGATACACGCCGGCCGCTATTGCGGCCGCCACCTCCCAAGGAACGCGCCCCCGCAGCGAGAAGGCGACGCTCGCCATGGCGCCGCCCGCCACGCACACCTTGGCCATGCCTCGCCGGGGCAGCCACTCGCCGCTCCCGTCTCGCTTCCGCCACAGCGCTGTGCCGAGGATTGCCAGAACGGTCGCCTCGGTGACGATGGTGGCCACGCTGGCCCCGTTGTAGGACCAGCGGGGGATGAGAAGGAAGTTGAGACCCACGTTGATCACCACGCCCACCGCAGCAGCAAACACGTAAGGAAGGTTTCGCCCCATCGCCACCAAGGTCACGAAGCACAGCTCCGAGAAGAACGTCAACACCTCGGCCAGCACGAGCCCCGTGGCTGCGGAGGAACCGGGCACATAGTGCCTTCCGTAGAGCAGGCCGATGGCCGGAACGGAGAAGGCGACGAACTCCAGCGCCACCACGGTCCCGGCGGCGAACAGGAGCAGCATGGCACGGCGGAATGCGGCAACGACGGCGCCGGGGTCGCCTGGCCAGCTCCTCGTCATGGCCACGAGCAGGCTGGAGCTCACGGAGATGGATATGACTCCAGCCAGGGTGGCAAACTTCGCTCCGACGGCGTACACGCCGACGGCCGAGATGCTGCCCAGCTTGGACAACATGATCGTGTCGATCTCCATGTAGATGGCGCCGAGGGTCGATCCGATGCTGAGGACCGCTGCCTCCTTGAGCCACGATCGCCATCGGGACAGATCGAGACGTGGCCGGACCCGGACCACGCTTCTTGTGGTCCGCAGCAGCACGCCGAGAGAAACGAGCTCGAAGAGCACGGCGGGGAGTGTGAAGAGGACGAGGTCGCGATAGCCGGCGATGGCCAGCCCTACGGTGAGGACCAGCTGCGTGGCCTGTGCCAGCACGTCGGCCCCCGCCGCCGCTCGCATCCACATCTGGGAGTTGAAGAACACGGTCATGGCCGCCCCCGCCGCAGCCACGATCAGGACGGTGGCGGACACGGTCATCGCCGCAAGCACGATCTTGGGATAGCCGCCCAACCAGACGACGACGACGGCCGCCACGTAGGCGCAACCGCCCACGGCAAGGCGCAGGGTGATGAACGACCCGAGTGTCCTCTCGAGGTGTTCACCAGCGTCCTGGAGGTCGCGGATGACGACACGGCCGAGCTTGAGGTCGGCGAAGGACCCCATAAGGCCCATGATGCTGAAGATGAGTGAGTACTCGCCCCACGCCTCGGGGGATAGCACCCGGACCAGCACGAGCGTTCCCGCCCACCCGAGGACGGCAACACCGTAGCGGCCGACCGCTAGGGTGCCAGCTCCCTTGGCCACGGAGGAGGAGACCGAAGGCTGCCCGGAGGATCGACCTCGCAGACGCCTCCGCCAGCTCGCATCGAAAATTCCCCCTACCTCCACTCGGCCCGGTTTCGCGCCGAGATGTTAGTGGGCCCGCCGTCGGGGTGCCCTGCGGCCCAGCTTCGGGCCAGCCAGCCTCTGGCTAAGGCGTTGTGGCCCGCCGCCCGAGCCAGAGACCGGCAATCCGGGGGCAGTGATACGGTGAGCATGAATGCGCCATAAGCCATTGTCACCTGTTGGGCGTCCGGCGGCGGTCAGACAGACCGCTCCTGGTAGTCGTCGTCGCCGGCTTGGCGCTTTGGGCGTGGCGGTGGTGATGATGAGCGTGACCGCCCCATGATGGGGGGCTGAGCCTGGTGATCCCCGACGATCCCCCCCGTCGGGTGAAGCATGTTCCCCGCCCACGGGGGCGGCCTGGGCCTGTGGGCGGCCCGTTCACGCCGGACGACCGTACGGCTCCGATCGGCCGCCGGGTTCGCCGGCGCTGGATCCTCGGAGGGGTCCTCGCCGTGGTCGGCCTGTGGGTCGCCGTGTGCGCGGTGACCCTGCTCAGCGCCGCCCACCAGCTCCAGGGCGGGGTGACGGCGGCGTCGGCCGTGCGCGGCGAGGTCACCACCCAGGACCTGGCCGACAACCGGGCCGCCCGGGACCTGACCAATGCCGTGTCGAGGTTCGGCTCGGCACATGACCTGCTCAACGCTCCGTGGCTGGCCCCGCTGCGCATCGTTCCTTACGTGGGCCGCCAACTCCGCTCCGCCCAAGCCCTCTCCGGCGCCGCCAACACGGTGGCCCACGCCGGCGCCCAGACCCTGGGCCAGGCCCACGACCTGCTCACCGCTCCCCACGCCACGCCGGCGGAGCGAGCAGGGCTGGTTCGCCGGCTGGCCGCCGCCGTGTCGACCTTGGACCGGCGGACGGCCCCTGTCGACCTCGGCCCGGCGCAGGCTCTGCTCCCGGTCCTGGCCGCCAAGAGAGCGACGTTCGCCGGCGACCTCGCCAAGTTGCGAACCAGCCTCGACCGCGGCTCGGGAGCGACCGCCGCGCTGGCCGACCTGTTGACCGGACCTCGGACCTACCTGGTCCTGGCCGCCAACAACGCGGAGATGCGCGACGGGTCCGGGATGTTCCTCGAGGCGGGCACGGTGACGGCCACCGACGGCGCGTTGAGCTTCAGTGCGTTCATACCTACGGGTGCCTTGTACAACCCGGATCCCACTGTGCCCCTCACCGGGGACCTGCAACGCCTGTGGGGGCAGTTCACCCCCAACCAGGAGTGGCGCAACCTGTCGCTCTCCCCCCAGTTCCCGGTCAACGCCGCTCTCGCCGCCCAGATGTGGCAGACCCAGATGAGCCAGAAGGTCGACGGGGTGCTGGCCATCGACGTCGACGGGCTGCGGGCCATCCTGGGGGCGACCGGACCGCAGAGCAGCGGCGGGCAGACGATCAGCGTCGACAACGTGGAACAGGTGCTGCTCAAGGATCAGTACGCAGGGCTGTCCGCCAGCGGCGATGACCGCAACGCGGCCCGTCATGAGGAGCTCGGGGTCCTTGCCGCCAGCGTGCTCGGAGCGGTGCAGCAACCGGGGGTGTCCTTGGCTGGGTTGGGCAGCGGGATCGCCGGGGCGGGCACCGGTCGTCACCTCCTGGCCTGGGCCGGCGACCCGCGCATCGAGGCCGACTGGACGGCCGCCGGCGTCGGCGGCCAGGTCGACAGAAGTGGGATCCTCCTCGGCCTGGCCAACACCGGAGCCAACAAGTTGGACCCCTACCAGCAGATCACGACGACCCTGAGCACGACCCGGGCGGGGGCAAACACCAAGATCAAGGTCACGGCCAAGATCGCCAACCAGGCCCCGCCAGAGCTGTCCGACTACGTGGCCGCGGGGGACGATCCCAGCCTGGCCCGAGGGACCTACGTGGGGGTGGCGACCCTCGACGTCCCCAAGGCTGCCGGTGACCTCCGGGTCGACCGTCCGGGGGTCACGGCGCAGGGCTCCGACTACACCAGTGACGTGGTGGCGGTGCCCGTGACCATACCTCCGGGCCAGACGACGGTGGTCACCTGGACGTTTTCCCTGGCCGGGAGCAGCGGTCGCCTGGTCGTCGAGCCGTCGGCCCGCATCCCGGCCACCAGGTGGGACGCCCAGGGTCGAGCCTTCACGGATGCCGCTCCAAGGACTGTGGCCTGGTAGCCACTCAGTGTGGTTTTTTGGACGGGAGTTGAGAGCACGCCTTGCGGTCGTCCCCGATCATGCGTATACTGCCACTCTGAGTGGTTGAAGCCAGCGAACGACCGAAAGGGGTCCCGATGATCAAGCGCTTCGCAGCAACGGTGCTTTTGATGCTGGGCCTGAGCGCCAGCATGCTTGCGTTGGCCGTGGCGCCGGCCGGCGCCCAGGTCGTGAGCCCGGCGTCGTATGGCCATCAGGGAGGGTCCTCGACCACCGACCCCCGCCAGGGAGGGTCCTCGACCACCGACCCCTGCCTGACCGGGAATGGAAAGACGGGGACGACGAACGGCAACTGCTTTCCCGAGAAGCCGGCGGCAAGCTCCGGCGTGACGACGGACGCCTCACAGGCCTCGCAGACCTCGCGTGCCTCGACGACGTCTGCCTCCGGTGGTAGCGGTTCCCTGGCGTTCACCGGCACCGACGTGATCGGCACGGTCATCGTGGCCTTCCTGCTCATCGGTGGGGGCGTCCTGGTGGTTCGCTTCAGTCGCCGCCGCACCACCTGAGCGTCAGTACCACCTGAGCGTCACACGAAACGGCCCTGGAGGCGCTTGGGGATGGAGTGGAGCACGAAGGTGGCCAGCACCTTGAGGTGGCGGCTGGTGACCAGCACCACGGCGTAGCTGCCGGCGGTCCCGGGTTTGGCCAGGTCCACCTGGCCGGCCGCGAACGTGCCCTTCCACGCCAACGAGCACACGGTGGTGTCCTGGTCGATCGACCCCCGGTCGGCCGGCGGGAGGCGTGCGATGACCTCGTCGGCGGGGACCCGGTGGACGCCGAGAAGCTTGGCCTTGGGTTCGTGGAGGGCCCCCGACGCGGTGGGGATGGCCCGGTAGCAGGCGGAGACCGACCCGTTGGACATGGTGGGGACCGACGGCCGGGAGCAGGCGGAGCCGACGGTCCCGGCGACGGTGACGGCCACGGTGGCGGCCACCACCCGGGTTCGTCTCATGGTTGCTTCCCGGCGGGGCCGGCCAGGACCAGGGAGCGGCTCCGGCGGTGGTTGAAGGTGATGACGCCCAACGTGGCCCACCCGAGGGGCAGGATAAGCCAGAAGCTGAGGACGCGGTACACCAGGACGGCGGCAACCGTGGACGCCTGCGCGCCGCCGAAGGCGACAAGAGCGACGGTGAGGCTGCCTTCCACGACGCCCAGGCCGCCGGGGGTGATGGGCAGGTTGGTGGCCAGCTGCGCGGCGGCGTAGGCCAGCAGCAGCCCCCGCCACGGCACCTCGGCGCCCACGGCCGCGAACGCCAGGGCCAGGCAGCCCAGGTCGAACAGCCAGTTGCACGCTCCCCAAGCGGTGGCCCAACCCCAGTCCTTCCAGGTCGGCGAGATGGCGCCGACCTTGACCAGGGCATCGTGGACGAGGGTCTGGGGGTCACCGGCGGGGCGGTGGATGACCCGCTGCGACAGGCGCAGCAGCCGGATGGTGTGGCCGACGAGAAACAGCCGCTTGCTCCAGGCCGCCACCACGACGATGGCGAGGAACAGGAGACCGATGATGACGCTGGCCACACCCAGGGCGGAGCCGGTGCTGGCGGCGAGGGCCAGGCCCACGCCGGCCAGGGTGAGGAGGGCGATGAACGACGTTGCCGTCATGGCCACCAGCACCCACCCCGACAGGATCTCGTCGGCTCCGAAGCGGCGGAACTGGCGGAACGACCACGCAGCGGACATGACGATGCCGCCCGGCAGGGTGGTCTGGATGGCGTTGCCGGCCAGGCTGATGCTGGTCATGGGCCGGAGCGAGACGTGGACGTCGCCGGCCCCCAGCAGGCGGCGCTGCATGCCGGCGAAGGCGACGTAGCTGGCCGCTTCGGCCACCACGGCCAGGATGACCCACGTCCAGTGCAGGTGGTCGAGGTAGGTGCTGGCCCCGCTCAGCTCGTCGGTCTTGCCCGACACTGCGTAGATGGCCAGGCCGACCAGCACCAGGCCGATGACGTAACGTGCGACGCGCCAGACCCGCAGCCGGGTGCTGACGACCGCGGCCGGACCGGTGGCCGACGGGTCGGGGGCGGGAAGCGCGTCCACGGGTGGGACCATGATCGCATCCCCGAGCCTCGAAGGCTGGCCACAGGCTCACCCCCACCCGAGCTCCGCCCCGGCGTCGAGATCCCGGGCAGTGACCTCGGGCCTGGTCTGGGGGGCGGCCCGCAGCAGCTCCGGTGCGTGCGTCCGCCCTGGCGGCAGCGTGGCGTCCCGGGCGTGGGCGGCCAGGTCCTCGCCGTCCTCGATGGCCTGGCCGAGGGCGTCCCAGCGCGCCAGGCGGGCGGCGTTGGCGGTGATCCAGCGGTCCCGGGCGCCGGCTCGGCCCTCGATGTCCGAGGACTGCCGCTCGAGCACCGGGTCGGGCCCACGCCCGCTGTCACGGCGCCATTGTCGCTCGTCGCCGACGGCCCGCCGTGCCTCGGTCTGGTCGCGGGGCAGGCTGGTGGCGAGCGCGGCACCCAGCCGGCGGTGCTCGGCGGCGAGGCCGGCGCCGGCCTGCA
>JALYZO010000121.1 GCA_030945745.1 Actinomycetota bacterium | reverse complement strand
CACCACCACACCCACCGGGCCGACCACTGGCGACGCAGCATCGGGATCAACGCCTTTGCGGGCTTCCTGTCGTTGGCGGTGGTCCTCATCTTCGCGGTCACCAAGTTCACCGAAGGGGCCTGGGTGGTGGTCATCCTCTTCCCGGCCATGTGGTTCGCCCTCATCCGCCTCAACCGCCGGTACCGGGAGGAGGCGTCTGTACTGGGCGAGGCCGCTGGCGATGCGGCGGCCGAGGCCAAGCCGCTGCGCCGCCAGGTCGCCCTGATCCTCGTCGACCGCCTCGACCTGGCCACCGCCCGGGCCATGCAGTACGCGCAGACCTTCAACGTCGACGAGCTCCGGGCCGTCCACTTCGTGATCGACACCACCCGTGCCAAGGCCCTGAGGGCTCGCTGGGTGCGTCTCGGGCTGTCCCGCATACCGCTCCAGGAGGTCGAGTGCCCCGACCGCCGAGTGGTGCGGGCCTGCCTGGAGATGGCCTACGACGAGGCCGCCGACGGCGAGACCGAGGTCAACATCCTGCTCCCCCGCCGCTCCTACAAGCGGGCCTGGAGCAGGTTCCTCCACAACTCAAACGGTGAGCGCATCGCCGCCACCCTCAGTCGCGTGCCGCACGTCAACGCCACCATCGTGCCCTTCGACGTGGACGCCGAGCTCGCCGACCGCCGGCGAGGCGCGGGCAACGAGCATCTGACCCTGCCGGGCCCCGAGAAGCACACCGAGGTGGGCGACGAAGAAGCCGAGATCGACGAGACGTACTTCCGTTCGGTGTCGGGCTGCACGCCGATCGCCTCGCTGCAGAGCCGGGAGCGGGCTCGGGTGGCCGGGCGGATCCGTTCGGTGACCGTGCAACCGTGGGGCAGCGTCCCGACCCTCGAGTGCGACCTCACTGACGATCACCAGAGCCTGACCGTGGCGTTCCTGGGCCGTCGCCAGGTCGCCGGGCTCGAACCGGGCAGCCGGATCGTGGTCGACGGCACGGTCGGCACCCGCCGGGGCCGGCTGATGATAATCAACCCCGACTACGAGCTGCTGCCCTCACCAGATCGCTGAACCTCTGCGGCCTGGGCGGCCACCAGGTCGGTGATCTTGGTGACCGTGCGCCAGTTGCGGGCCGTCCCCGGGCCGAGGAGGCGCTCGGCGGCGGCTCCGGACAGCCGGGCGGCCATGATGCCGTCGGGCAGCCAAGTGTAGAGATGGCGGCCGATGACCCGGACCCGGTCAGAGCCGAGGTCCCGGCCCTCCACGTCCGCCACCCGGGCGTTGTCAGGAGCGGCGGCCAGGAAAGTGACCTGGAGATAGGCCGGATCGAGATCCCCGAAGGGGTTGGCGCCGACCATGGCCATCCACTCCGCCGTGGTGCGCAACACCACGCGGGAGGCAACGTGGCACGCCTGGCGCACCGCCTCCTCCAGCACCAGCCTCAGAACCTCGGGGTCCGTCTCGACGTGGTCGAGCACCACATTGCCGCTCTGGATGAAGGTGACGACCGATGCGCAGCCAGCGGTCGAGTAGGCATCTCGAAGCATGGCCATCGGCACCTTGCGACGCCCACCGACGTTGATGCCCCGCAGGAGCGCCACCCAGGTCTGAGCCACTTCCCATCATGGCCCGGACCCGCGGCGCAGGTGCGGTCGCGGGAGACTCGAGGCCCATGACGATCCGTCCGGCTCGCCACGACGATCTTGAGGCGCTTCGGGCCATCGAGCTCGCCGCCGGCGCGCCGTTTCGAGACCTGGGCATGGCCGCCATCGCCGACGCCGCGGCGCCCCCCGTAGCCGAGCTCGCCGTGTTCCAACGAGACGGTCGAGCCTGGGTCGTGACCAGTGCGGCCGGCTCCCCTGTCGGCTATCTCCTGGTCGACATCGTCGATGGCAACGCTCACATCGAACAGGTCTCCGTGGACCCAAGCCACGGTCGTCAGGGCCTGGGGCGGAAGCTGTTGGATGCCGCTGACGAGTGGGCCCAGGAGCGCGGACTCACGGCCCTCACGCTGAGCACCTTCGCGGAGGTCCCCTGGAACGGTCCGTACTACGAGCGGCTCGGGTTCCGGGTCGTCCCCGAGAGCGAGGTGACACCGGGCCTCGCGGCCATCCGAGCGGCGGAGGCGGCCCAGGGGCTTGCGGCGTGGCCCCGGGTCACCATGCGGCGGGATGTGGCTTCGCGCGGACTGGGCGCCCGCTGGCCGACCGAGTAGGGGTCCCTGGGGGCCTGGCGGGGTTTGGGGCCGCCGGGCCGGGGCGACTTGCACCGACACTGTCGCCCTCGTGGCCCGAACGAGGCCTCTGGCGCTAGAGAACACCGGCCAGGCAGAATCGCCGACCCGGAAGCCGCCGACATGGTGCATGAATGCCCGTCAGCAGAAGCCACCTTCAAACCTTCCCTACTACGTCAAGGAGCTGTCCCTCTCGACTCGTCTCGGACAACAATGAGTTCCAGCAGCTGCTTGGGCGTTCCTTGACCGGGCGGTCAATGAGCTCGACCGTGGGACGCTTGAGTACACCATCGGCGACCGGTTCTTGCGCTTCGGGACAAAGACGCCACGGATCCCTGTTGCGAGTCCACCGGGGGGTCATGGTGGCCGCAGCCTTGACGGTAGCGGCGCCGTGGTCTCGTGCACCGGCTACGCCACGCCGGGGTGGACATCTGTCTGACCGCCAACCTGGGTTTCCCCGACTCGGTCCAGCGCCTCCTGATCGGTCACATGGGCTGTTACGGCGCCCTGCCCGGCCTCGGTGCCGTTGCCGATCACGTCGTCGCCCGGGACAGGCGGCAGTGCTGCTGTGCGTTGAACTGCTCAGCCTGCACGTCCAGCCTCCCACCGAAGACTTGGAGCAGGTGGTCGCCCACGCCCTGTTCAGCGACGCCGCTGCCGCCTTGGTCGTCGAGCCCGGATCCCCGGCCACCCGAAGACGGATGGGAGGTCGTCGATGTGGCCGCCCGCACGGATGCGACGACCGCCCCCCTGATGACCTGGGACGTAACGGATCTTGGGTTTCGCATGGGCCTGTCGAGGAGAGTTCCCGACATCCTCGCCCTTCACGTTGCCCCGACCGTGGAGGCACTTCTGGCCCGAAACGGGATGGCCGGCGAGGAGGTCGACGGATGGGCCATGCACCCCGGCGGCCCTCGCATCCTCGATGTTGTTGCCGACCGTCTCCACTTGGCCGACGACGCCCTGTACGCCGCGCTCCTGCGCGCCACCTGAGGCCGATGCCCGAAGATCAGGTGAAGGCGCTGTGGCCGGTGATGTCTCGACCCACGATGAGGGTGTTCATCTCTCGTGTGCCCTCGTAGGAGTACAACGCCTCGGCATCATTGAAGAAGCGCCCGACGTGATGGTCGATGAGGATGCCATTGCCGCCCAGAACCTCCCGGGCCCAACTCACGACCTCGCGCATGCGGGTCGAGCAGTAGGCCTTGGCCAGCGCGGAGTGGGAGTCGGAGATCTCTCCGTCATCCTGGAGCTGCGCCAGGCGGACGGCCATGCCGAGTGACGCGGTCACGTTGCCCAGCATGCGGACGAGCAGATCCTGGACGAGCTGGAAGCTGGCGATCGGACGTCCGAACTGCTCCCGCTGCGTAGCGTAGGCCAAGGCCAGCTCGTAGGCGGCCATCATCGTGCCCACCGAAGCCCACGCCGCCCCGCCCCGGGTGCGGGCCAAGACGTCGCTGATGGCATCGAAGTTGTCAACGTGGTGCAAGCGGTCAGCCTCGGGGATCCGGCAGTCCGTGAGCGTGATCTCCGCGTTTTGGGTGATGCGCAGCGCGAGCTTGCCCTCCATCTTCTTGGTCACGAAACCCGGAGTGTCCCGGTCGACCACGAAGCCATGAATGGTGTCGCTGTCCTCCACTCGCGCCCAGATGACCACGACGTCGGCGAACGTCCCGTTGCCGATCCAGCGCTTTGCACCGTTGAGGATCCACTCTTCTCCATCCCGGCGAGCCGTCGTCTCCAGGCCGCCGGCAACATCAGACCCGCCGTGCGGCTCGGTGAGCCCGAACGCTCCCACCGTCTGGAGCATGGCCATGCCCGGCAGCCATCGCTGGCGCTGCTCCTCGTCGCCGCCGACCTCGATGCTGCCCATCACGAGGCCGGCCTGAATGCCGACGAAGCTGTTGAGTGACGGGTCGCAACGGGCCAGCTCCAGGGCCAGGAAGCCGATGAGCAATCGACGGGCCGTCGGCCCGGGGGCCCCTTCCCGCTGGATCCCGACGATGTCGAGCTCGGCCAGGCCGGGAACCAACTGGTGGGGGAACTCGCTGCGCATCCACGCGTCGTCGACGATCGGTCGCGCCTCCTCGTTCAGGAACGACCGGACCCGCCCCAAGATGGCCTCCTCCTCGCCACTTAGCAGGCCCTGGTACCCGTAGAAGTCGCCGCCCAGCCGTTCGAGCGCGGCGGCCCGCTGTTCGGTCATGGCCCCTCTCTACCCGTTGCCGTCCTCGTCGACCCGCGGCGCAGGCGCGTTGCCGGCCGAGGCGGGGTGGGGGGTGAACATCGCAGTTCGCGTGTAAGAACGGGAGACCTGGCGACATAGAAGAGGTGCAATGAGAGATCCGGGCGGTCGCCGACGTCGTGCTGCGACGGGCACAGGTGCGGCCTCAGCCCGTTTCGAGCAGCTCTTCACCGATTACCAGCTTCCCATCGCCCGCTACGCCCAGCGCCGTGTGGCCGAACACGCCGTGCCCGATGTCGTCGCCGAGGTCTTCACGGTGGCGTGGCGACGACTGAGCGACATCGCCACGCCGGAACTGCCGTGGCTCTACCAGGTCGCCCACCATGTGATCGCCAACTCGAACCGGCATCATCGTCGGGAAGCGGAGCTGGTGCGCCTGCAGGGCAGCGCTCTGGCGGGCATGTCGGACGACGACCCAGCCATGGCGGCCACTTCTCGCTTGGCCGCCGCCACGGCGTTCGGTCAACTGGGCGACCGCGACCGCGAGATCCTGGGCCTGGTCGCCTGGGAGGGCCTCGACCTCGGCGACCTGGCCAAGACGCTCGGCGTCTCCCGCGGGACAGCCACCGTGCGCGTTCATCGCGCCCGAAACCGCCTGGTGGTCGCTCTCCGGCATTGCTCTGATCCCCAACCCATGAGCCTCGAGGCTGCACATGACTAAGACCATCGACGAGATCCGCAGGTTGCTCGGTCCCATCGATCCGGCGTCGGGTCGCCCCGCCCCCCCCCTGCACAGAGAGGCGATCCTGCGAGACATCACGGGTGACCCGTCAGGTGCCGCCGAAGCGTACGAGCCCGCCGCTCCGGGCGCCGACCGGCCCGGCGAGCGGGCGCCTGGCGAAGCACCTCGGCACCCTGTTCGACACCGCCGCGAGCTGGCATCGTGCCTGGCGGTGCTCGCTGTCGTCGCTGGATTGGCGGTGACCTTGCGTCTGAGCCACAACGGCACCAACACCGGGCGAGTGGAGGTCGGGGGGCGGCCAGGCGCACACGGAAAGCAGGCCCAGCCGGAAGCACCGCTGAGCCAGACGTCACCGGGCGCCGCTCGACTCCTTCC
This sequence comes from Actinomycetota bacterium, assembly GCA_030945745.1. Classification (GTDB taxonomy): domain Bacteria; phylum Actinomycetota; class Acidimicrobiia; order Acidimicrobiales; family Palsa-688; genus JALZAH01. The sequence goes on along the minus strand of JALYZO010000121.1, from coordinate 12,692 downwards.
CCCAGCGACCGCATCGATCGACCAGGTGGTCACCTACGACACGCCACAGGACAGCACCTTCCAGCAGCTCTACCTCGGCACCCGACCGGTCAATCCCCCCCAGCTCCTGGTTGCCACCGTCGACGTCGCCGAGCGACGCCCAGGGTCCCTGGTGCTGTCAGGAAGCGTGCATGGCAGTCGGCACACGGTGAGGATCGGATCCATCCGGGCGACGCTCAGCTCGACGCAGGACACCACCTTTGTCTGGTGGACCCAGGCCGGTGTCGAGACCGACATCACCGGCACGCACCTCACGGCGACGGAGGTCCTGGGGGCCTTGAGCGGTGCCCGGGCATCGAGCACCTCTCGCCTCGGACTCGACATCCCCGGACCCCTCCCTGCCAGCCTGCACCTGGCGGCCGCCGCGCTCACCCGCCAACCGGGTACGTACCTCGAGCAGCTCTCGTACCACCAGGGGACCTGCGGCGCACAACTTGGGGTGTTCAGCAACGTCGACGGACACATCGACCCGGCGTCGGGCACCACCCGCTTGACGACCTTCTCCGGTCGCCCGGCGCTCATCAACACCGCCGGCGGCGTCGACGAGCTCGTCTGGGCCCCCATTCCGGGGATCACCGCTCGGCTCTCTGTTCGATCGCCGCCCGGCCGGTGTGAGGTCACGGCCCTCGCCCAGCAGACCCACCTGGTCACCGCTGCGCAGTGGGATGCGACGCTGGCCCATCTCGGCAACAAGGCGTACCACCTACCGACGACCCGTGCCGTTCATTGACGGGCACTTGCGCATGAGGGAGCTGACGCAGGCGGCGCCGGGTTCGGTGATCTGCGATGCAGCGGTGGAGCCACGGCCCGCCCGCATGGACCAGCCGCTCTTTCGCTCCGCGGCCGTCGGCGCCGGAGCCATCGCCGTCGAGGTGGTCTACTGGGCAGCCTTCCTCCGTCACTACCAGCCCCAGCGCGACGCCAACCAGTACTTCGTCATGGCCGGCAACGTGGCCGCCGGTCGGGGTGTGGCCGACTCCTTTCTGCAACCGTACGTCCACGCCACCGCTTTTCGGCCGCCCCTCTACCCGGCGTTGCTGGGCGGGCTGCTGCACTTCGTGGGCCCCTACCTGGCAGTGGCCCAGGCCGCGAACGTGCTGCTCGGAGCGCTAGTCGTCATCCTTGCCGAACGCGTGACCACGAAGATCGCCGGACGACGAGCCGGGCTGGTCGCGGCGATCGTGGTCGGGTTGTCGCCCCCGCTGCTGGCCAATGACGCCATCCCCCTCAGCGAACCTCTCGGCCTGGTCCTGTTTCTCGTCGTCGTGTTGTTCCTCGTTGATGAGCGATGGATCCCCGCGGGGCTGGCCGCGGGGCTGTTCCTCCTCACCCGACCAACGGGTCCCGCCCTGGTGTTGGCTGCGGGCATCTGGGTGCTGCACCGGGCGGGATGGCGAGCCCTTCTCCACCTCTTGGTCACGACCTCGATCGTGGTAGCTCCGTGGGTGGTGCGCAATGAGGTCCAGCTCCACACCCCGTCGCTGGTGACCTCGAACGGCTTCAACCTCACCGCCATGTATTCGCCCGAGGCCATGGCCCACGGGGGGTTCGTGGACCCCGTCCTGGACCCGACCTTCTGGTGGCTGCGACCAGCCCGGGTCGGTGAGGCCAACTGGGACCAGACCCTGCTGCGACGAGGTCTCGGAGGCGCCGTCAGCCATCCCGGGGCGGTCGTGGCAACCGTGTTTCGCAACGTTGGGCACCTGGCCGAGCTGCTCCCCAACGACAGCATCGACCGAGGTGACGGCCGCAACATCCGTCTTCGATCCGCCGCCCTGCCCGTCTTCTACCTCACGGCGGCGCTCGGGTGCCTGGGCTTCTGGCGCCACCGTCGCCGCCCTGGGGCCGTGCTGCTGCTGGGGGTGGCCGCCGCCGTCGTCCTCCCGAGCGCCCTCACCGTGGTCGCGCCACGGCTACGAGCGACGATAGACCTGGCGCTGGCCATCGGGGTCGGCCTGCTGGTCGTCGCGCCGAACCAGGCGCCCTCATCAGCCGTCAGCGGGGAGTCATCACCCGCGAGCGGTGTCCAGGGCGTCGTCGTAACGACCTAGGGCCGCTGCGGAGTTGCTCTGTGCTCCAGCGATCAAGGCCGCCTGGGCAGCGGTGACGTTCGCACCGTCCCCATTCCATATGCGGAGCGGATCATCCTGGAGGGCCCGCCCAAACGAGAACGTGACAGCCCAGGGGTAGGGTTGGTGCCGGACGATGGCGTCGAGGTGGGCGGTGGCCACCGGAGCCGGCTGGCCACCGGAGAGAAACGCAACTCCGGGGATCGCAGCAGGAACCGTGTCAAGCAGACAGCGGACCGTGGCGGCAGCCACTTCGCCGACGCTGGCGGGCGGCCCGTCGGCGCCTGGGACCACCATCGACGGCTTGAGGATCATGGCGCGCAGATCCACCCCGGCCGTCACCAGGCAACCCATGACCTCGGACAGGACCCGCCGAGTCACCTGCGCACTCGCTTCGAGATCGTGCTCGCCGTCCATCAGCACCTCGGGTTCGACGATGGGCACCAGACCGGCCTGCTGACACAGCCCGGCGTAGCGCGCCAGAGCGTCGGCGTTGGCCTGGATGGCCCACGAGCTCGGCGACCCTGTCCCGATGCGCAACACGGCCCGCCATTTGGCGAAGCTGGCCCCAGCCGCCTGGTACCGGGCGAGCTTCTCATCGAGTCCGTCGAGACCACTGGTGATCAACTCCCCCGGGGCGCCGCTGAGGGGCCCCGTACCGATGTCGACCTTGATGCCCGCAAGCATCCCGCGGGAGGCGAGGAACGCGGGAAAAGGCTCTCCTTCATCACTGAGCTGTCCAAGCGTCTCCTCGTGCAGGATCACCCCGCTGATGAAGGATCGGAGGTCGTCGGGACTGAAGAGCACCTGCCGATACGACCGTCGAGTCTCCTCTGTGGAGGTGATCCCCTGTGCTGAGAAGCGCTTGGATATGGTGGCCACGCTCTCATCGGCGGCCAAAATTCCCTGCCCGGGAGCGACCATCGCTGCCGCCACGTCGCGCAGCGCCTGGTCCTCTCTGTCAGAACTCCCGGTGATCTGGACTCTCGGAGATGCGTTCGCCATGGGATCAACGTTACGCCTCACCCCGGTCGTTGTCATCCCCTCCCTGGGTGAATGCCCCAGGGAGGGTCGTCGGTGCGGCCCTGGGGGGGCCGGCGAGGTCTCCAAAGGGTAGGATGGTCTGCGGTGACACACGGCAGACCGCTGGCGGTCATCTTCGACGTCGACGGCACGCTGGTGGACAGTGAACGGGATGGTCACCGGGTCGCGTTCAACAAGGCATTCGAGTCGGCCGGTCTGGTGGACCGGTGGGACGTGAGCACCTATGGGGGGCTCCTGGAGATCACCGGGGGCGAGCGCCGGTTGCGCCACTACCTGCTCCAACCCCGTTCGAGCCTGCCCAACCCGACCAGCGCCACCGAGGCCGGCGCGCTCGCCGCGGCGTTGCACCGCTCCAAGACCTCGTACTTCACCGATATGGTCCGAGCGGCGGCCATCCCCGCTCGCCCAGGAGTGGTCCGTCTCCTTGACGAGTTGCACGGCGAGGGAGTCCCGGTGGGCATCGCCACAACGGCCACTGCCGCGTGGGTCCGCCCTCTCCTTGATCGACTCTTTGGCGAAGATCGGTTCGCCATCGTGGTGACCGGCGAGGACGTGATCTCCGGCAAGCCGCAACCTGATGCCTACCTGCTTGCTCTGCGAGAACTGGGAATGCCTGCGGCTGACGTCGTGGCCGTGGAGGACTCAGGACCGGGGCTGCGGGCGGCGCGAGGAGCGGGGCTCGCCTGCGTGGTCGTCGCGAACCCCTACACTTCGTTGCACGAGGTCTCCGATGCCGATGTGCTCCTCAACGGTTTCGGTGAGCCCGGGGCTCCGGCGGCCGTCCTGTCGGATCCCCACGGAGCGGTGTCCGATGGGATGGTGGACGTCGCCAGCCTCAGCCGGTTGCAGGCCGCGTCGGTGACCGACCTTCGATGAGACCCCCCCTCCGCTCTCCATGATCCCCAAACACTGAAAGGTGGCTCGACCACATCATGACCTTCAAACCTGGCACTTATCCGATCGGTCCGGACAAGGACAACGGCCGGCTGACCATCAATACCTATGTCGGCGGCATGGGTGCCAAGATGGGCCACGATCTCGTACTCGAGGCCAAGCAGTGGGAGGGCACCCTGAGCATCGACGACGATGTGGCGGCGTCGTCCGTCACTGTCACGGTCGAGGCCGCTTCCCTGGAGGTCGTCGAAGCCACAGGAGGACTCAAGGCCCTGACCGACAAGGACAGAGCTGAGATTGCCCAGAACCAGACGAAGACGTTGCAGACGGGGAAGTTCCCCCACATGACCTTTCAGTCGACCACCGTTGCGGGCGGCCCGGCCGAGTTCTCCGTCGAGGGAGATCTCACCATCGCCGGCAACACCAAGGTCATCACCCTCTCCGTGACCCTCCAGGCGAGTCCAGACGAGACCCAGGCGACCGCCAAGACCCAGTTCAAGCAAACCGACTTTGGCGTCAAGCCGTACTCGAAGCTGGGCGCCTTGAAGGTAAAGGACGAGGTGGACATGCAGATCGTTGTGACCATCCCCTCGCCGTGACAGCCGCTGTGGTGGTGGCTCGGCGAAGACGGCGGCGTGCCCACGACGTGCACGACGGAGTCGACCGCAGCTCGTTCGCCGAGGACGACGTCCTGGAAGGCACTCTGCAACCGGTGCTCCGCGCCCGGGGCACGGTCTGATGGACGTGAGCACTACCTACGATGTCCGAGGCAGGGAGGTTCGCCTCACCGCAACGGCACACGGCGGAGGTTGCGCGTGCAAGATCTCGCCGGGCGATCTGGAGCGCATGGTCGCCGGGCTGACGGGACGACCGTCGCCTGGCCTGATCGTCGGGCTTGACGACGGCGACGATGCTGCTGTGGTTCGGACGGTCGGCGATCAGGTGATCATGAGCACGGCGGACTTCTTCACCCCCGTCGTCGACGATCCCTACGATTGGGGCCGGATCGCCGCAGCCAACGCCTTGTCGGACATATACGCCATGGGTGGCACGCCGATCCTGGCCATCAACCTTCTGTGCTGGCCGATCGATGTTCTGCCCCTGGAGCTGGCCACCGAGGTCCTTCGCGGGGCGCTGGACGTGGCCACCGTGGCGGGGTGCCCGGTGGCAGGCGGCCACAGCGTCGACGATCCTGAACCCAAGTACGGCATGGCGGTCACCGGGGTCGGTCATCCAGACCGTCTGTTGCGCAACGATGCCGGTCTGCCGGGAGCCGCCCTCTCGCTGACCAAGCCGCTCGGCCTGGGGATGCTCAACAACCGGCACAAGCAGACCGGCGAAGTGTTTCCTCAGGCCATCGACGCCATGACGCACTTGAATGCATCTGCGGCCAGAATGGCCTTGGATGCTGGGGTGCGTTGTGCCACCGACGTCACCGGTTTCGGCCTTCTCGGGCACCTGTACAAGCTGGCCCGCGCCAGCGGGCTGACCGCCGTGGTGGATGCAGCCGCTGTGCCCTATCTCGACGGAGGGCGCGAGGCTGCCGAGGCGGGTTACATCAGTGGTGGAACCAGACGGAACCTCGACTGGGTACGCCCTCACACCCGTTTCGGGCCCGGCGTGAACGACGTCGAGCAACTCCTTCTTGCGGATGCCCAGACCAGCGGAGGGTTGCTGATCGCTGGCGAGGTACCGGGCGCTCCACTCATCGGGGAACTGGTGCCTCGCCGAGATGCCGTCATTGAAGTCTGCTGAGCCGCCGTCGAGCGATGTTGCTCGGCGGGGGGTGCAGTCGCCCGGTCGGGCGATCTCGACGGTCGCTTTCATGGCGCCCCCTGTGGGTACCAGGACGCGCTCCAGCGGTGGTGAAGCTGCGGAGTTGTCCGCCCTACACACCCGCAACTTCATGTAGCAACGGCAATGGTCGCTGCAACGGGCAGGGTGCTCGCAGGTCACCATAACGACCCTTCCCTTGGTATCATCGCCTCTGAGGGCGGATCAGGAGAGTGAGCGCCCCCGGGGGACGGCAAGCCGTGGTCGATCTCAGTGGTAGTCAACACGCTGCAGCAGTGACAACCGGCGGCGACACCGATCAGCGTCGGTACCGGCAAGCCCCAGAGAGTACGCGATGAGCCCTTATGAGATCCTCGGAGTGAGGCCTGGTGCATCGCATCGGGAGATCAGCGAGGCGTACCGCGTGCTCGCGCAGATCTTCCACCCGGATCGCTTTGCGGGCAGTCCGAAGAAGATCCAGGAGGAGGCCGAGCGTCGGATGCGGAACCTCAACGACGCCTACGGTTCCGCTCTGGCCGGTCCGGCGGCTGTGCGCGACGCCGAGGCACGAGCCCGAGCGGCGGCTGCGCGCGACGCCGAGGCGTGGGCGCGAGCGACGGCCCCGCCTCGAGCGAACAGCCGCCACTCGACGCGACCTGGCGGTCCGGCCACCAGCACCAGGGCGGCCAAGGGGTCCTGGGAGAGCGCAGCTCGCTACCGGGCTGCGGAAGCGGAGCGTTACCGCCTGGCCCAGGAGGCGGAGGAGCGATCGCTGCCCACCGGACAGGCAATCCCAAAACGGAAGACCGATCTCACCCGGCCGTCGACGCTGCTCGGGCTGGGCCTGGCCCGGGAGACCAACAAGCTTCGCTGCCGGGGCTGCAACAGTGTCCAGTGGCTGCCGGCGGGGTGGAGGGAAGGCCTCGCCTCGCTGGATTACCACTGCTCGCTGTGCGACCGACGGATCCTGGCTCGCTGACTCGCGGCCCGGGGCGGTCCTGAAGATCAGACCGACTCGAGGAGGCTTTCGCCCAGCTTCACCAACACCCGGACTGCTGGGGCGTCAGGACTGGCGTCAAGTGGGGCGACCCCGATGCGGTCGGCGGCGGCGATGGCGGGGTCATCGGGGACGCTCACCATCTCGACGTTCGGGAAGATCGCCCGTATGGTGGCGATGTCCTGCTCCCCACGAACCCGGTTGGCCACCACGATCACCCGCCCGAGGGACCTCTCCACGGCCAAGGCGGCAGCCCGGCTCCCCACCTCGAGCGACTTGGGTGTCGGCTCCACCACGACCAGGACGGCGTCGACACTCTTCTCTGCCATCCGTGTCAGCGTGCCGATGCCAGCCTCCATGTCGGCGACGACCGTTTGATCAAGCGGAGCAACGTTTCCGAGCAACTGCTCGGGGGAGAGCCCGCATCAGGGGCACCCCGGTTCAGGGTTCTCTATCCGTACGACCACCGCCAGCCGCACGTCGTCGGGACCAGCCGTGCCATAGCGGCCGAGCAACTCGTCCCAACCGGGAGCGTGCTCCTCTTCGCCCTCGTCGAGCGCCTGGCGCATCGCTGTCAACCGCTCCGTCTCCTCGTCGCCCACACCGAGCGAGATGCCGAGGTTGGGATTGCTGTCGCAATCCAGCGCCACGACGGATTGCCCGTTCCGAGCAAGCGTGCGCGCCACGACAGCGGAGGTCGTGGTCTTGCCCGATCCACCTTTACCCACAACTGCGAGCTTCATCGGCTGTACCTCCCAGTCCGAACCGCTCCGAGCAGCGTACCAGGCAAGGGCGGCGATGATGGTGGGCGCCAGAGGTGCATCAGAGGTGCTGCTCGGAGATGAGCCGTTCCACCATCACGATCACGGACGCAACCGCCGCGCACGTGGGGGAGTCGTCGATGGGCGCCCGGCCGCGCCGCTCAGCCTGCGCCAGTTCGTCATCCAAGGGAATGGCAGCGATCACCTCGAGTCCCGTTGCCCGCCTGACGCGCTCGACGTCGTCGGGGGCCGCGACCTTGTTGGCCACGGCGACGATGCGCTCTGGAGCCGACTGCGTGAGGCTCAGACGCGCCAGACGGCGACCCGCCAGCAGGGACTTGACCGATGGTTCCACCACGACGAGCACCGTGTTGGCGTACTCACCCCAACCAAAGAAGGGCTGTCGGGTACCGCCCGGCAGGTCTCCGACCACATCCCAGGACATCTTCGGCAACTCATCGAGAATCTGGTGGAAGGCCAGTTGGGAGCGGAACAGGTCCCCGGGTCGACCACGCAGCTTTCCGAACTGCAGGAAGCGAAGGCCGTCGGGTCCGCTCACTGCGTAACGGTCCACGGCCTCGGCGGCACTCAGTCCGGCCCGCAACCGATAGCGAGGGCCGTCCTCACCTTCGGCGCGCTCTTCGACGGCATCGTCGGGAATGCCAGCGTCGGTCTGCTTCAGCCCGAGGGAGAAAGCCAGTCCGGGCATGGGGTCGGAATCGACCGCCAGAACCGGTGAGCCTCGGCGGGCCAGGACGCGGGCAAAGGTCCCGGCAATGGCCGACTTCCCGGCTCCCCCTTTGCCGACGAACGCCACTCGCATGAAGCGAGGCTAGCGTTCGGCGGTGGTATGGGAACGGAGCCGGACGGCAAGCTCGGCTACAGCGGCGACCACGTCTCCGTCGGGAGCGACGTCGATCAGGGGGATTGCAGCTCGGTCGGCGTCCAGGACCTCGTCGCCCCAGGGCACCTCTCCGATGATCTCGAGACCGTGACGGTCGCAGAACTCGCCGACGGCAATGGCGTCGTCCCGCGAGCGAACCTTGTTCACGACGACGACCACCCGGGTGATCGGCAGGTCAGCCGCAAGGGCTGCCTGACGGCGGGTGGCTTCGAGTGAGCGGTAGTAGGGCTCGGTGACGAGCAACAGCGTGTCGGCATGCTTGACCGTGCCCCGGCTCAGGTGCTCGGGTGAGGCCTCCAGATCAATGACGGCTACGTCATCGGGTGCTTCACCCAGATCGACCAGAAGGGCGGCCACGGTGGCGTGGGCCGAGCAGAGACATCCTTCCTCGGCATGTCCCGGACCACCCATGAGCAGGAGTCGGACACCGTCAGGGCAGAGCAAACCGTGACGATCGATGACCTCGGCCACCGATGCGGTCAGAGCTGGCCCGATGTGTCGTCGGGACACCAGGGAGAACGGCATCGAGGTGACCTGTGCGGCGGCGACGGGGTCAAGGCCCAGGGCCACGCCCAGGTTGGGATTGCTGTCGGCATCGATGGCCACGACGGACGCCCCCCGGCGAGCCTCCAACCGGGCAAGGGTGGCCGAGATGGTGGTCTTGCCTGCGCCCCCCTTTCCGGCGAGGGCTACCCTCAAGAGGCGGCCATGGTGCTCAGGTTCCGGCGCCCGTCGATCAGTCCCTCGAGAAGCTGCCGCACCTCGTCGAGGGCATCCACGGCAGCATGCCTGGCCGTAAGCCCTTCGTCGGTCAGGACGTAGGTGCGCCGAGGCGGTCCGTGCTGGGATGGCTCCCACCACGAGGTCACCAGTTCGTCCTCCTCCATCGTCCGCAGACAGCGGTAGAGGCCACCGGCTTCTGCGCTGCGCAGCCCGGCAGCGCGGATCGCATCCAGAAGCTCGTAGCCATGAGCCTGTCCATCGCTCAAGAAGATGAGGAGGCAGGACCGTTGAAAGGCACGAGGGAGCCCTCTGGCCGCCGAGTCAGGATGCAGCGTGGTCATGGGTGGTCGTGGTCGGCTCGTTGGGCCACGCAGGCGTCAGCCTCGTCGGGCGAGGCGTGGCACCAGCAGTCGGCGCTGCACTCACCATGAGTGGGACGGGTCAGCTCGCTGAAGGAGGTGGCGAACTCGATGGCGCCCTGGTCTCGCCCGAGCGGCGACAGGTTGTACCAATCTCCGTCGCTCTCCAGATAGCCCTCGGTGACCAGGCGATCGAGATAGGTGATGCCGATGCGAGCGTCGACACCGAGGAAGCGCTCGATCAGGGGGGGGTCCACGAGGTCGCCAAAACCCTCGCCCCGCAGCCAGAACATGACCTGGAGGATCTCGCTCCTCCAGAACAGAGCCCGGAGAACATCAGACTTTGGCTGGTGCAGCTGGTCCTCAGGGTACGAGAGCTCATGTGCAGCCATGCGGCCTCCTCATCTCTCACTCATGGTAATCGCCACCGTCTCCTCGGCACACTCGGGGCGTTGGGCGGGCAGTTCCTGGTCTCCAGTGGCCGCTCGACGCAGAGCAGCGAAGGCATCGTCGAGATCTCTGCCCCACAGATCCCAGCTCGACAGGCGCAACCCGAGCACCTGCAGTGCAACGGGGAGGGCCAGCGTGCTGGACTCGTCGAAGAGGACCATGGCTTCGGCCTTCAGTGCCGCCTCGAGCGGCCTGCGCACGTCGTCGGCCTCCTCAGGCAGATCGACGCGCACCATCACCACGTCGGGGCTCAGCCGTAGACCAGCGGCGATGTCGCCGTCGACCACAAGTGCCGGGCCCTCCACGTGAAGCCGGGGGGAGTGGCCCGCCGCCTCGTCGCCGGCAAAGGCGGCGAGCACAGCAGCGTCATCGGTGCGTGGACCGGGCGCCGGGCCGTAGGGCGGCAATGGCAGCACCGGAGCGCTCCAGCCCTCAGTCACCTGTGCTCTGACCACGCCTCCGAGCCCCTCAGCGACCCATGCGCTCAGCGAGCTCGGCAGCCTGTCCCAGCCCGGCGGCCGCTTCGGCCAGATTCTCGTTGATGCGATCCGCAGCAGGGCCGATGACCGCACACTGGGTCTCGACGGCGCGAACACCGAAGGAGACCTTGGCCAGCGTGGCTCCGATCTGGTTGAGCGTGCGGGCCAGCCGGTTGAGGAAGTAGGCCAGCACCCCGACGAAGAGCAGGATGACCACCAGGGTCAACACGATGTGGAGGACGAGCATCAACCACCTCCAGAGAGAAGGTCGGCATGGCGTTGCACCTCGACGCGGAGGTCGTTGGTGGCCACCGCAGTCTGGTTCAGCTGCCAGGTGGTTGCGGTGTTGGCTGCCAGGCGCGTCGCTGTCTCCCATGCGTCGGCCACCCGCTTGTCAATGTCGTTGACGTAGGCCACCAACAGCGACAGCAGCACGATCACCGCCATGGTGAGGACCACACCCATCCCCAAGGCGATCCACCAGGCGTTCAGGTTCTGCTGGGACAGGTCAAGGATCATGATTCGGTCTCCAAAAGCTCTCTTGCCGAAGCCGCGCTCCGGTTGATGTCCTTCACCCCTGTGTTGACCTGCTGGACCTCCCACAGGGCCATGGTGTTGGCCCGACAGTCGTCCAGGGCCAAGGTGACGTCCCTGGCCTGGATGGCGATCGTGCGGGCCAGCCGCAGGATGACGACTACCAAGATCACCACGATGATGACGACGGCGGTCGCAATGATGAACCCGACGTACCAACCTGTAAGAACCGCAATGGTTGTGACCACATGACCCCCCTGCTGATGGACTGCATCTAGTATCCCGATGAGTGTTCGTAGCATACTCCCTGCGACCCATCTTGCGAAAGGGCTTGAGGATGAGCAGTTCGTCGTGCTGATCGGGAAACCGAAGCCGGAGGGGGTCGACCGCGCGGACGCGGACGACCGCCACGACGAGCCCGACCACGGCGACCCCGGCGAACGGGACGCTGAGGTCTACGACGACGTGGACGAGGACCGCGACGACGTGGTCGAAAGCCCCCGCCGGCTTGGCGCAGCCCGTCGTCGACTTGCCCAGAAGCGGTGGTTGGTGCCGATAGCTGCTGTGCTCGTGGTGGCACTGGTTGCCGGAGCCTTCTTCATCGGGCGCAGTTCCAGCCCCGGTCACACGGCCGCACGCCCGACCGCTCCTCCCGGCTTCGCGACCTTCCAAAGCCGCACCGAGGGCTTCAGCATCTCCTATCCCAGGCAATGGCAGGTGGTCCCCAATTCGGGCGGAGCCCTGCGGCTCAGCATGGGCGCCAACGTTGTCCTCTCCCTCCGGACGCTGGCCCTTCAGGATCCTGCTGTGAACACGAATGACCAGGCCAGCATCAAGGCGTTCACCGATGCCCTCCTGAGCAGCCCTTCCGCCCATCTGCAGGTGCTCTCCTCCAGGCCGATCAACATTGCTGGCATTGGCGGGTACTACTACATCTACACCTTTCCCACAGGCTCCTCGGCCAACGACCTAGGGGTTCACGCCCATTACTTCCTCTTTCAGGGGCGCAAGCTGATCGATCTGGTCTTCCAGGCGATCCCGGTAACAGACTTCCAGACCCTTGCCCCTGTCTTCGACCAGGTCTCGGCAAGCCTCCACAGCGACCCGGCTGTCCTGCCGCCGCCTCCCGCCCCGGGCACGACCGCACCAGGCACGACCGCACCGGGCACGACCGCCCCGGGCACGACCGCCCCGGGCACGACGGCCCCGGGCACGACGGCCCCAGCCACAACAACCGCCCCAGGGAGCCCGCCGGGTACCTGACACCGAAACCCGCTGTAGGCCCCCTTGGAAGGGCTCGGGGCGCGGCGTCGGGGATGTCGACTCGCACGACTCTGGCGGGTCCGCGACCGCCCCCCGAGGGCGCCGTTCTCGACCACAAGGGGATCGACCTACGTTGGGGACACCTCCGAGATCCGGGCCCAGTTCGACGCTGTTCCGTCCATCGCCGCCAGCCAGGGCTGGCGGCATCGGCCCCAGGGGGGCGACGGCACCCCCGGTCTACTGTTGTCATACCGAGGTCTTGGGCAAGCACTGGGTCTACCCGAACCACGCCAGCCAGAGCCGCCCGATCGAGTTCGCCATCGGGGACCTCGTCATCCACGACACCAAGATGGGCTGCGACCTCCGTCCGATCGACCGCGCGGACCCGCGGGCCGACCAGGCC
>JALYZO010000194.1 GCA_030945745.1 Actinomycetota bacterium | reverse complement strand
TCTCTGACGAAACGTTCTTGGACGAATCGATACGCAGCTTATGGCAAGTTCCCTTCGCTGCCACCCACGTTCTCGTGGGCTTGGAAGCTGTTCGTGAGGCGTTTGACCCTCGCCCTTGGGCCTTTGAGCTCCGACGCCTCATAGAGCAGTTCAGAGCTGTCACGGATGCAGTACGTGAGCAGGATGGGCTCCCCCCGGCTGAATGGTCACCGCTCCGAGAACTGTGACTCCTAGCGAAAGTGACGCCGAGGAGTGCCGAACGAGCGCTCGGTAATCCACCTGTCCGGAGCATCAAGCCCTACGTTCCGCAGGTCCTGCGCCACCTTGGCTGTGAATTTCTGGACCTGGAGTCCGGCGGCTGACATCGAGTGGTCGGGCCTTCAGAGGGCGAGGGCGATCTCGACGCCGGCGTTGAAGGGGTGGGCCGGGTTGTAGTTGTCTGGGGTCTGCCACGGGATGGTGTTGTCGGTGGTGACGAGTTCGATCTCATCGACGAACATGCATCGCCACCGCTTGCGGGGATCTGGGTCGAGGGTCCCGGTGGTGGTCTGGCCGCCGACTTGGTAGCCGAGGACGATGGCTCTGTGGTTGTGCCAGCCGAGCGCGTGGGGGCAGATGAGGCGTTGGCGGCCGTGGTAGCGGACCCCGACGGTGTGGCGTTGTTTGAGAGCGGCTCGCAGGACATCCCATGGCGCGGGGATGAAGGTGTCGACGTGGGTGGGCGCGGGCATCGCCTCAGGCCCAGTCTGCGTCGCGCTCAGCGATGCGCAGCGAGAGCGCCTCGAGGTCGCTGAGCAGCTCCCGAGCGCGGCGGGCGTTGTCGAACCAGGCCCCGTAGCGAGCGAACTGGTCCTCGGTGAGGCGCCGGGTCACGGTCTTGCCGGCGATCTTGCGGGTCCACTGCTGGAACGGTCCGTGCGGGCGAGGCGGGTCGGCCATGCAGCGGCAGTTCGCCTTGCCGCAGACATGGGACCGCACCAGCAGCGTGCCGGGCAGCGCGAAGCCGAGCTGGGCAAGACGCTCCGCGATGCGTTGTTGGGCTTGGCGGTCCGCTCTGGTGGGTTCGGCCATGTCGCCTCCTGGAGCATCCACGGAGAGGTATCCACCTCCCGCCGTGTCGACAGTATCATACTGTCGACATGCGGCAACCGATACTCGTGGACCCCTCGGCGATCGAGGTCCGCTCCGAGGCGATCAGCGCGCTGCCGGTCATCAACGTCGTGTTGGCCCGGCTCGGCTTCGACGCCCTGGTCGAGAGCTTCTTGGCCGACCCCGACGGGCGCTGCGGGCTGGAACCGGCCCGGGCGGTCGGGGTGGTGGTGCGCAACCTGGCGCTGGGCCGCCAGCCGCTCTACGGGCTGGCGGCGTGGGCGGCCGGCTACGACCCAGCCGTGTTGGGGCTGTTCGCCGGCGAGGCCGAGGCGCTCAATGACGACCGGGTCGGGCGGGCGCTCGACGCGCTGTTCATGGCGGACCGGGCGGCGATGACGACCGCGCTCAGCCTGGCCGCCATCCGCTCCTATGGGATCGACTGCTCCGAGCTGCACAACGACTCCACCTCGATCAGCCTGTTCGGCGACTACCGCCACGCGACGGGCCAGCCCCGGGGAGGGGCAACCCCCGCCCGCCCGGCGCGCGGTCACAGCAAGGACCACAGGCCCGATCTCAAGCAGCTGGTGTGGATCCTCACGATCTCAGCCGACGGGGCGGTCCCCCTCGCCGGCCGCCTCGCCGACGGCAACACCGAGGACTCCACCACCCACATCCCCACCTGGGATGACCTTGTCGCACTGCTGGGCCGGACCGACTTCGTCTACGTCGCCGACTGCAAGCTTGCCACCCGCGACAACATGGACCACATTGCCGGGCTCGGCGGGCGGTTCGTGACCGTGCTGCCCCGCACCCGCAAAGAAGACCAAGCAGGGCGGGCGTGGCTAGCGGCCGGGTCGATCACCTGGGTCGAGATCGCCCGGCGCCCCCCGAAGCGCAAGCGCGACCCGCCCGAGCTGTGGTGGGCGGCGCCCGCCCCGAGCCCATCCGCGGAGGGATACCGGATCGTGTGGATCCGGTCATCGACCAAGCGGGCCAACGACGCTGCCGCCCGCACGGATCGGATCGAGACAGCCACCCGGGCGCTGCAGGCACTGCGCGACAAGCTCGCCTCGCCCCGCTGTCAGCTCAAGAGTCGCCTCGCCGTCGACGACGCCGCCCGAACCGCCGTCGCCGATGCCGGCGCGGAGCGCTGGCTGCACATCCACGTCGCCGACGACATCCGCGAAGAGTTCCGCCAGGAACAGCGCGGGCGGCCCGGACCCAACACCCGCTACCGGCGCATCGAACACCACCACTTCACCCTCAACTGGGAAACGGATGCCGACGCCGTCCGCTACGACGCCGCCTCCGACGGCTGCTTCCCGCTCATCACCTGCGACACCGACATGACCGAAGCCCAGCTGCTCGCCGCCTACAAAGGCCAGCCCCGCCTCGAGCGCCGCCACGCCACCTTCAAAGGCGTGCTCGAGGCCGCCCCGATCGAGCTCAAGAACGACTGCCGCATCGACGCCTTCAGCTTCTGCCTCTACACGGCACTGCTCGTCCACGCCCTCATCGAACGCGAACTACGCCAAGCCATGACCGCCGCTGGGATCAGCGCCCTTCCCCTCTACCACGAACAACGGCCGTGCAAAACCCCCACCGCCGACCGTGTCCTCGAACTCCTCGACCCGCTCACCCGCACCATCATCACCTACCAGGGCCAACTGCTCGCCATCCACGAACCCAAGCTCAGCCCCCTCCAAGAACAGATCCTTCACCTACTCGACATCCCCACCAAACCCTACGGGCAGTCATGACCTCAGCCCCATAATTCGAGACGAGAGCCTCCGGCGACCTGCGGAACGTAGGCATATCGGCTACCTGTCCGCTTGCTTGGCTATGCTTGTCGTGCAGCACGACCTTGGCGGCGCTGTCGACCCGAGCCGGGATCGGGCCGCTCAAGCCTCACCCGCATAACCCCGCAGCGCCGCCAGCTCGATCGCCTGATCGACGATCACCGAGCTCAGCCG
>JALYZO010000188.1 GCA_030945745.1 Actinomycetota bacterium | reverse complement strand
GTTCCCACGCATCCGGCTCTCCACGAGCTCACGTCGCCAAGCTGCTCGTCCCCTCCTCGATCATGTGCGTCCACGGCGTGGGGATGCGTGCTCCCCGATAGCGATACCTCGTGATGGGGATCGATGTCGGGTTGAACATGCTGACCGCGCCGTCCGTCGGTCTCCACCCTGGCAGGTATTGACGACGAAGCCACCTCCAATTGGCCCGGCGATACTTGTGGCGGATCCAGTTTACGACCCTCCACCAACTCCAGGAGTTGAGGTAGTCGAAGGTCCGCGAAGACACGCCGTGCCGGAAGTAGTTGGCCCAACCTCGCAGCACCGGGTTCACCCGCTGCAGGAGGTTGGCGAGGCTCTGGTTCGTGTTGCCCTGCGTCAGCACCCGCACCTTCGCCTTGACCTCCGCCAGGGAGGTCTTGGACGGGTAGGTGTAGAGGGTGCGTCTCTGCGTTCCCTGCTTGCGCTTCCGCTGGATACGAAAGCCCAAGAAGTCGAACCCCTCGTCGATGTGGGTGATCACCGTCTTCTCCTCCGACAGGCGCAAGCCCATCGGTGCGAGCACCGCCGCCACCTCCTCGCGCAGCGCTTCGACGTGCTGGCGGGCTCCGGTCAACAAGACGACGAAGTCGTCGGCATACCGCACAAGGCGGTAGTTGGCCAGGCCCTTGACACGTCGGCGTCTGCGCTCGTAGGTGCCTCCCCACGACGCCCAAGCGCCCATGAAGTGCTCATCGAGCACCGACAGGGCGATGTTCGCCAAGAGCGGTGAGAGGATCCCACCCTGGGGGGTGCCGGTGGCCGTGTCCCTCAGTACCTGGTCCTCTCCGAGGATCCCGGATTTGAGGAACGCCTTCACCAGTCCCAGGACACGCTTGTCCCCGATCCGACGTCGCACCCGGTCCATGAGGGCCGTATGATCGATCTCGTCGAAGCACGATTTGATGTCCCCTTCCAGCACCCACTCGTAGGAGTGGGTGCTGTAGAAGAAGATCTCCTCGATGGCGTCCTGAGCCCGGCGCCTCGGGCGGAAGCCGTAGCTGCACGGCTTGAAGTCCGCCTCGAAGATGGGCTCGAGCACCAGCTTGAGGGCTGCTTGCACGGTGCGGTCGCGTGCGGTGGGGATGCCAAGCCCACGAAGCTTTCCCGAGCGCTTCGGGATGAGCTTCTCCCGCACGGGCAGGGGGATGAACCGTCGGGCCTTGAGATCGTCTCGCAGCTCGGTGAGGAACTTCTCCCTGCCGAAGACGATGGAGCGGGGTGCGACTCCATCGACACCGACCGACCGTGCCCCTCGATTCCTCCGTACCCGGTCCCACGCCACCATCAGGAAGGCGGGATCGGCAACGAGGTTGAACAGGTCATCGAACCGACGAGTTGGGTCGTCGGCAGCCCGTTGATGCAACTTGGCCTGGATCTTCAGTACCCGCCACTCAGCCTCGTCGAGGCTGGGCGCCGGTGCGTCGGTGTTCACCAACGACCTCCTGACATTCCAGTTCCGCCATTGCGAACTCGCTGGGTCCCTTCGCCATGTGGCCGGCTTTCCCGACCTCGGACTACTACGGACCCTCCGCCCCGCCCTCGGGTCATCAGCAGACGACGTGCCTTGCCGCTGCCGGCCTGGCTGGCCGGAAGGGAGGCGGCCCGAGAGCGGTTCCCACGTTCACCACAGACCGGTCGACGGATCGGTGCCCGGCTTTTCCCCTGCAGGCTTGTCCACGACTACGCCGCAGACCTTCATCGTGGCCCCCGGCGGCCAACCGCGCCGCCGAGGCCGTCCCTCCCGGTTGTAAGGAGGTTCGGCGCACTGCCATCCCGGCCATCCACCAGATTTCACAGCCGGTCCTGACTTCTTGAGGGGGTTCCACCACCGGTTCCTGCATTCGTACACCTGTCGGGTAGCCCCGGCGCATTGCTGCGCCGGGGCCCCCTCAGAACCCGGCGTGCGACTTTCACCGCACCGGGCTCAAGCAGGCCCCGAGGGATCACGGGCCTGTAGAAGCGCTGGTCCTGGCGACGACCTGAGACGATCGACGTCGACAGTGTGCATGCACGAGACGGAGTGCGACGGCTTCGCCCGGCGTGCCAGGTTCCCCTTCGGCGGCGATCGCATCCTTGCGGACCGCTCTGCGGGTCACCGTGAGCCACCGCTCCCATTCGATGGGGCTCTGCGGTTCACGCTCGGCGAGCAGCAAGAGCCCACCGCAGAATGAGCAGCGACCGTGCTGCGTCTTCAACAGACGCAGGCTGACGCCGTCCAGTTGCGGTGCGCTTCGCTGTCGCCGCCTGGCCCAGTAGTCGGCCAGGGCCGGATCGTCCGGAGACGCCGTTCCTGGCACCATCTGGTGGCGGACGATGCTGGTCCAGGAGAACTTGAGCAGGTAGGCGCCGCTCTCGCGGTCGCCGAACACCCACCGGTCCTGCCGGGACTTGTTGAACTGGCCGAAGTACCGGTCGACAACCCAGTGCCTCGACTTGTTCGAGTGGCTGTACTTGGCCCACTTGTACGTGAGGGTCCAGACGTACATGTCCATGCTGGAGAACACCCGCTTGGACACCACCGTCCGGTAATAGGCCGACCATCCCCGAATGATCGGGTTCAGTCGTTGGATCACCGCCGCGGCGTTCGCCCCTCGCAGGGCCAGCATCTCAGCAGCGAGCCGTTCCCGGCGTCGTTTCACGGCCGCCTTGGATGGTTTGATCAGCAGCTTGCCCCGGTAGCGGCGGACGTTGAACCCCAGGAAGTCGAAGCCATCGTCGAGGTGCACGACTCGCGTCTTGTCCTCGTTGAAGGCCAGCCCCCTGGGCGCCAGCCATGCGGCCAGCCGTGTCCTGACCTGTTCGGCCTGGTCACGGCTGACGCACAGTGCCACCAGATCGTCCGCGTAGCGCACCACCACGGGGCTGCCCGATACCGTCGTGCCGGCCTTTGAGACGGCGCTGTGGTAGCGGACCCCGGCGGCCTGCTCCATCCCGTGCAAGGCCACGTTCAACAGCAGCGGGGAGACCACTCCCCCTTGGGGAGTTCCCTCCTCGGTCGGGGCGAACCGACCGTTCTCGACCACACCTGCTTTGAGCCACCGTTCGATCAGCCCCCTGGCTGGGAAGCTGCCGAGGGAGGCGAGCAGGTGGGAGTGGTCGATGCGGTCGAACGCCGCTGCCAGATCCGCGTCGAGCACCCAGCATCGGCTCGCGGACCTGCCGCGCACCGTGTTGAAGATGCAGGAGATCGCGTCGTGACAGCCACGCCCCGGCCGGAATCCATAGGACTTCGGCTCGAAGCGCGCCTCCCACTCGGGCTCCAGTGCGTTGACGACCTGGGCTTGCATCACCCTGTCGACGATCACCGGTATCCCGAGTGGGCGCCGTTTCCCGTTGGCCTTGGGTACGTACACCCGCTTGACGGGCTTGGGCTCCCACGGTGCTGTGCGGCGTTGCACCGACTGGGCCAGGAAGGCCTTCCCCGGTGGGGTCACCACGACGCGACCGTCGGCGCCCGCCGTCTTGCGGCCAGCGTTGAGCTCGGTCACCCTCCGCACGCTCACGAGAGCATTGGCGCGAGACCGGAGCATCAGCTTCTGCAGGTTGCGGACCTTCTTCAGGTCCCCGTTCCGTGATGCCGTGAAGATGCGTTGCCGCAGACGCTGTACGTCGTCCTCCACCTGCTGCCAGTCGATCGACAGCCAGTCGAGGTCGTCGCCCTCGGGTCCGTTCACCACGGCCGTGCCGTGGCGTCCAACTTGTCCGTCGGTTCCAGAATCGTCGGTCATCATCTCTCCACAGGCCCACCTGACCACGTCGGCACCCTTTCGGGTCGGGCACGAGCCCGTATCCGGCCAGTTATGCGGGACGACCGGCGGAGGGGCCAGCCATCGTGTCCCGGTTTCCTGTTGCCTTTCGGCCGCCGGCCTTGGCTTCTTGGTCATCCTTTGCCCGCTGGGGAGCTGGGCCTTCCTTGCGGTCGGCTTACCGGCCCGAGTCGCCAAGGGCCGGACCCCAACGGGGTTGTCACGTTGCGCACGCATGAGATGCGGCCGGGGTGGGTGCCCTCTTTGCCCCGGGGACTGCGGTGCCCGCCACGGCTGGCACAGGTTCTCCAGCCGCCGCATGCCGCTTCACATCGGCAGAGTCCCTGGACCCCGGCACCACAAATCCACCACCGAGGTTGGACGTTACGAGGCGTCGTCGAGGGTTCACGGTTGTTCACCCGTCCGGCCTTCCCCTTGCCTGTGGCACCCGGGTGGAGCGGGAGCCCTTAGGCTTCTCCCTCGAGCTTCACACCCCGCCGTTGCCGGCGACGCATGTCGAGGTGGGGACAGGCATGTTGGGCACTTGCCTGGGCTACGTCACCGTCATCAGGCGGTCCTCCCTTCTGCGTAGCCGCTCA
>JALYZO010000183.1 GCA_030945745.1 Actinomycetota bacterium | reverse complement strand
GTGTTGAACTTGATGATCTTCTCCTGCTCGGCCGGGTCGTTGCGCTCGATGACGTCGCGCCCGAACATCAGCCAGGCCGAGAACCCGTTGTAGGCCTCCACCTTGTTGGTGGCGGCGATGATCTCCTCCCCGCAGCTCGGGCTCGGAGATGAAGCGCAACAGCGTGATGGTGCGGATGACCCGCCCGAACTCACGGAACGCCTTGTAAACGTTGTTCTTGTGTGACTCGGTCCCGAGCCGGCGCAGCAGCAGCGTGGAGGACAGCCGGCCCTCGCGAATGGACAGCACAACCTGCATCAGGGACCTCACCGCCCGGAGGCATCGCCAGCTGGACATGATCCACGCGTTCGATCCTCACGCCGTGATCCTCGCGCGCCCCGGGGCCGGCGATACGGGGCGGTGGACCGGGCGGCAGCCGCGCGCGGTTATGGGCTACCCCGCCTGGCGCCCCAGCAATCCAGCCCCCAGTCGGACCTGCCGGGACCTCAGGCGCTCGATATCTCGAGTCGCAGGCGGCGGGCTTCACCTTCGACCGTCGCTGCAGCGGCCTCCGGCGTCTCGCCCTCTGTGTCGACCGTCAGGTCGTAGCCGGCTGCGCCGAGCTCCCGGGCAAAAGTGTCCGCGGCAGTGCCCGGGTGTGTCGTCCCTCGGATGTGCTCGCGCCTCACCAATACCGGAAGCGAGCAGACAAGGCGCACGATGATGCAGGGCGGGTCGAGTTCTGCGTCCCGAACCGCTGACCAGTCGATCTCGTTCATGATGATGGTCTCGCCGATCGCGACGAACCCGCGGTGGGCGTAGCCAACTAGTGGTCCGTCGCGGATTTGGTGGCGGTAGCGAGGGCTGCTCGTCCTCTACGGACCTTGGCGATGATCTCCTCGGCACTGCGGTGCCAGATGAATGGCCTGGGGTTCTCGTTCCAGTGTTCGGCCCACTCGTCGATGGTGTCGATTAGCTGGTCGACGCTGGTGAAGCTGGAGCGCCGGAGCTTCTTGTCGGTGAGCTCCTTGAACCACCGCTCGACCAGGTTCAACCACGACGAGCTGGTGGGGGTGAAGTGCAGGTGCCATCGCTTCTGGCGGGGCTTGGCCAGCCACTCGACGATGGCGGGGTGCTTGTGGGCGGCGTAGTTGTCGAGTAACTCCGATGTCGGAATTACTGGACTAATCCCGACCCCGGGATAATCCCGACAAGCCCTTGGTCTTGGAGCGAGGAGCCTTGTGGGGCGGGCTTCTGGCAGGTGACGGCGCCGGCGAGGTCGGGATAATCACAGGCTCTCGAGGAAGGCGAGCAGGCTGTCGGGGGCCCGGTAGCGGCCGGGCTTCGAGGTGGTGGGCGTCGTTCGGGCGAGCGCTCGTTCTTTGATGGTCAGGTCCGCGTGGAGGTATGCGTTAGTCGAGCGAAGGTCGGCATGACCGAGCCATAGCGCGATCACCGCGACGTCAACTCCCGCGTGAAGGAGGGACATGGCGCTCGTGTGCCTCAGGACGTGTGGTGTCAACTTCTTCGACAGAAGGGACGGGCACCGCTGGCCTGCGAACGCCTTGTGGGTGGCGACTCGACGTTCGACAGCGTCATCACTGAGGCGGCGGCCGGTGCGCGTCGGGAACAGCGGTTCGTCACGACGGCCGGCTCGCTCCTTCACCCATACGCGCAGCACCGCCACGGTTGCGGCGGTCAAGGGGACACAGCGTTCCTTTCTGCCCTTCCCGGTGCAGTGCACGTGAGGAGAGACGTCGAGCTGGAGATCGCCGCAGTTGAGGCCGATCAGCTCGGAGAGCCGCAGGCCGGACTGGACGGCAAGCGCCATCAGGGCCCGGTCGCGGCGACCCTCCCAGCGGCTGAGGTCGGGGGCGCCGAGCAGGGCGATGACCTCGTTCGGGTTCAAGAACGACACGATTGTCTTATCGAAGCGCTTCTGGGGGATCGCCAGTACTTGGCGGATCAGCTCGGCGTGCTCGGGGTGGCGCAGGGCGGCGTAGCCGAACAGCGAGCGCAGCGCGGCCAGCCGGGTGTTGCGGCTGCGGGCGCTGTTTTGCCGGTCCGTTTCGAGGTGGTCCAAGAAGGCGGAGATCACCTCGGCGTCGACGTCCTCCCATCCCAACGCCGAGGGAGCTTTGCCGGTGCGGTCCTGCACGAAGCGAAGCAAGAGCCGGTAGGTGTCGCGATAGGACACGACCGTGCGCGGGCTCGCCTGGAGTTGCTTGGCCATCCGTTCGGTGAAGAACAGCTGCAGCGTCGGGGCCAGGGAGCTCATGGCCGTCCCTCCGGTCCCGCTTCCAGGCGCCCGGCAGCCAAGGCCAAGAGCTCGGGTGCGGCCGAGAGATACCAGAAGGTGGAACACACATCCCGGTGACCCAAATACGTGGCCAGCCGCGGCAGGAGCGCGCCGACATCCTCGCCGACGCGATACCAGTTGACCAGCGCGCGCACGGCAAAGCTGTGGCGCATGTCGTGAACCCTCGGACGGCGAGGCGCCCCGGTGCCGACGCCGGTCACTTGCAGCAGCTTGCGGAACGCCTTGCCGAAGTCGGCGTCGAATAGCCGGGTGCCGGCGGTCGAGACGAAGAACGTCGTGCTTCGCGGCTTGGGAAAGAACCGGTCCCGCATCTGGGCGTAGCAGCCCAGGGCATCGACGGTGCTGGCCTGGAGTGGGACGAGGCGGGACTTGTCGAACTTCGAGTGACGCACGGTGATCACGCCTTCGACCGTGTCAAGGTCGCCGCGCTCGATCCCAGTGGCCTCACCGATGCGCATGCCGGTTGTGGCGAGGAGTCCTACGAGCGTCTCGACGGTCGCGGCCCGCAGCGGAGTGGGGATTGTGGCGCGGGCGGCCGACATCAACGCGGCGATGTCGGCGGCCGAGTAGATGAACGGCGTTGGCCGGCGCTGTCGGAACCTGATCAGTCCCGCTGGCGGGATCTCGGTGTTCGAGTCGACGCCGACCATGTGGCGGGCGAAGCCGCGGGCCACGGTCATCCGCCGCGCCCACACCGAGGTGTCCGGGTTCGTGTCGGGCCGTTGAGCCCACACGAGCGCTGCCTCGACGGTGACTGTCTCGGCGCCGATCGCGTCGAGGTAGGCGACGAAGTCCGGTAGGAGACGGTGCGCCTGACTCAGGTCATGGCCCAGAGCGCGGCGCAAACGCAGGTAGTCATTCGCCTGGTCCATCAGCGCGCTCATCCCTGGTCCCCCGGCCAGGGCTGGGCGACGCTGCGCAACGCCGCAACATCAACTTTCGCGTAGACCTGGGTGGTGGCCAGGTCACGATGCCGCAAGACCTGGCTGATGTCGGGCAGCGCCACTCCCCGGCGGAGCATCTCGGTGGCCAGCGCATGACGCAGCCGGTGTGGGCCGACCGGGACCCGTCCCGTTCGCTCGCAGGCGCGGCGCACGACATGGCCGATCGAAGCCGGCTTCAGGCCTCGCATCGGGGCGAGGCTGGTCAGGAACACCTTGCGGGACTTGGCTTCGGGCCTTCCGTCGTGCAGGTAGGCCACCAGGGCCTCGCCGACCTCATTCAACAGTGGCAGAGTGTCCTCGCCCCGGACTTTGCCCCGCACGAGCAGTTCACCACCGCGCCAATCGATGTCATCGAGCTCCAGGCCCGCGACCTCACAGGACCGCAGTCCGAGGCGGGCCAGCAGGGTCAAGATGGCGAAGTCCCGTACTCCGGTTGGCTGTGACCGGTCGCAGCTCGACAACAGCTCGACAACCTCGCCGGCCGCAAGCGTGGCGGGCAGCGCCGTGTCCCGCCACCCTGCCACCGGTGGCACCGCCGCGGCGAGGTCTCTCATGATCAGCCCCTCAAGATGGAGGAACCGCAGCAGCGACCTCAGGTGGTTCACCCTGTTCTTGGCCGACCCGACCGCAAGCCGAGAACACTCGCGGAGCAAGAACCCCGTCACATCGGCTCCGCACAGGTTCTCCGCCCCGGTCTCCCCGCCGCCGGCCAACACGCGCTCCGACAACAGCAGCCGGGCGGTCCCTGCGTAGCTGACCACCGTCGACGGTGCCAGCCCCCGATCCTCCGCCAGGTATCGCCGATAACGAGACAGCAGATCGCGCAGGGGCGTCGAAGGGGCAAACGGCGGCGGCGGGACGATCCCGCCGCTCCGCAAGTACACGAACAGTGGGACCACGGTCCTCACCGTCGGCACTCGGTTCTGCCCCCCGGCGCGGCGAGCATCGAAGAACCCCTCGACCCGTTCCTCGGTCAGCTCCGCGACCCCGACGCCGGCATCCGACATCCATCGGCTCAACTGGCCCATCAGCACCACATGAGTGGCCACCGAATTGTGGGTGAACCCGAGTCGTGCCAGCTCTGCCCGGTACCCCTCAGCGAACGGGGCCAGCGGACCCCCACCATCAACCCACGAGACGTTGCTCATCGTGCCTCCCTCGCCGAGGACACGCGCCCCAGCAGAAGGACCGATTCAACATCGCGATTATCCCGACATCGCTGGGCACCTCGCCCGCGAGAACCCCCGCCTCACAACGCTGCCCCTACCCGACCACACGGTGGGTCGGGATTATCCCGGGGTCGGGATTAGTC
>JALYZO010000150.1 GCA_030945745.1 Actinomycetota bacterium | reverse complement strand
TCTGGATGCGCGACGGCAGCTTCCACGAGGTGCCCCTGAAGGAGTGCCACGCCTGGACTCGCGAGGGGTGCAAGCAGTGCCCCGACTTTGCCGCCGAGCACGCCGACATCTCCACCGGCGGTATCGGAGCCTTCGGCGACTGGACGCTCACCATCATCCGCACCGACCTGGGCCGGGAGATCATGGTCAAGATGCTCCAGGAGGGCGTCATCGAGGGCCGCCCTGGCGACGACGATCCGGGCGCCATCGCCCTGCTGCGCAAGTTGTCGACGAACCAGCGCAAGCGCTGGCCCGAGACGGCAGTGTCGGGGCCGCAGCTCATTCCGCCGCCAACACCCAAGCCGCCGGCCGCGGAGGCCCCCAAGCCGCCCGACCCTGCACCCGAGCCCGCCTCCGCCTGATCGAGCACTCCACAGGTCGTTGCGTCAGGCGGTTCCGGCCGCGCCGCGCCGCACATCTGGTGCCCCGAGCCGGGTGGCATCGGCAGTGAGGTCGTCGACCTGATGCTGTGACTCTCGCTCCGCGGCAACCCGCGCCTCGTAGTGCTCCAGCTCGCGTTCGACATCGGCGTTGTCCCATTCCAGGACGGGCCCGATCAGCTCGGCCACGTCTCGGGCGGCGCCAACGCCTCGGTCCGGCACCTCGATCGATATTCGGGTCCGGCGGGTGAGCACGTCGTCGAGGTGCAGGGCACCCTCGTGGCTGGCGGCGTAGTGCGCCTCGGCCTTGAGGTATTCCGGGGCCCCGGACAACGGCTCCCCGAGCTCGGCCCTTTCGGCGATGAGGCTCAGCACCTCGAACGTCAACGTCCCGTATCGACCCAGGAGGTGCTCGATCTTCGACACGTGCAGCCCGACGCGCTCGGCAATGAGACGGCGGGAGTTCCACGCGGCGAGGTAGCCGTCGGCTCCGGCGAGGGGAACACGCTCGGTACACGACTTCGGGACACGCCGTTCCATGCTGTGCACGGCGGCGTTGACGGCGTCCCTGGCCATGATGCGATAGGTCGTGTACTTGCCGCCGGCCACGACGGTGAGGCCCCGCACCGGACTGGAGACAGCGTGCTCGCGGGAGAGCCTGCTCGTCGAGTCGGACTCGCCGGCCAGCAGCGGGCGAAGACCGGCGTAGACACCGACGACATCTTCACGCGTGAGCGGATCAGCGAGCAGCGTGTTGGCGTGGGCCAGCAAATAGTCGATGTCGGCCTGACTCGCCGCCGGGTGGGCGAGGTCGAGCGCCCAATCGGTATCGGTTGTTCCGATGATCCAGTGGCTGGTCCAAGGGATGATGAACAAGAGGCTCTTCTCGGTGCGGGTGATGATTCCGGTCGAGGAGCTGATCCGGTTTCTCGGAACCACGAGATGGACACCCTTGGATGCCCGTACCCGGAACTGCCCCCGGCCGCCGACCATCTTTTGGATCTCGTCGGTCCAGACGCCGGCGGCGTTGATGACATGCGAGGCGCGGATGTCGAACTCGCGCCCGCTCTCGAGATCCCTGACGCTTGCCCCCACGACCCGGTCGTTTTCGCGCAGGAAGCCGATGACCCGGGCGCTGTTCGAGCACAGCGCACCGAAGTGGGCCGCCGTTCGGCTGAGCATCATGGTGTGGCGGGCGTCGTCGACCTGCCCCTCGTAGAAGCGGATCGCTCCCCGGATGGCCTTCCGGTTGCCGGACGGGAACGACTCGAACGTCTTCTTCCGGCTCAGGTGCTTGAGGTGGCCGGGCACACCCCGACCGGCACCCATGAGGTCGTAGACCCCGATCCCCAGGCCCACGTAGGAACGGTCGATGACCTTCTCCAGGGGGTAGATGAACGGCACCGGTCGAGCCAGGTGGGGGCACAGCGTGTTCAGCGCCAGAGACCGTTCCTGGAGGGCCTCGAACACCAGGGCGAAGTTGAACTGCTCAAGGTAACGGAGGCCGCCGTGGAAGAGCTTGCTCGAGCGACTCGACGTACCGGACGCGTAGTCGCGTGCCTCGACCAGCCCCACCTTCAACCCCCGGGTGACGGCATCCAGCGCCGACCCGGCGCCGACGACCCCGCCCCCGATGACCAGCACGTCGAGCTTTTCGGCCCCGAGTCTGCGCAGCGTCCTGGCGCGCTCGGACGGACCGAGCGGGGTCGAGAACGTCGTGTTGGTCATTCGACCTCGACCCAGTCGAGGGCGCGTTCGACCGCCTTCTTCCAGCCCGCATAGCCAACGGAGCGCTGCTCGTCGGTCCACGTGGGTGCCCAGCGGTGGGACTCGTTCCAGTTCTCGCGCAGTTCATCGGTGTTCTTCCAGAAACCCACGGCCAGGCCGGCCGCGTAGGCCGCGCCCAAGGCTGTGGTCTCGATGACCACCGGGCGGCTGACAGGCACGCCGAGGACGTCGGCCTGCATCTGCATGCAGAGGTCGTTGACAGTGACACCGCCGTCGACCTTCAGCACCTCCAGGTGCACACCGGAGTCGGCCTCCATGGCCTCGGCGACGTCGCGGCTCTGGTAACAGATCGCCTCCAAGGTGGCGCGAGCCAGGTGGGCGTTGGTGTTGAAGCGGCTCAGGCCGACGATGGCCCCGCGCGCGTCGCTGCGCCAGTAGGGCGCGAACAGACCCGAGAAGGCGGGCACGAAGTAGATCCCGCCGTTGTCCTCGACCTGGCGGGCCAGCGGCTCGATCTCGCTCGCACCGCCGATGATCCCCAACTGGTCCCGCAACCACTGCACGGCCGACCCGGTGACGGCGATCGATCCCTCGAGTGCGTACACGGGGGCGTCGGTCCCCATCTGGTAGCAGACGGTGGTGAGCAGGCCGTTCTTGCTGCGGAAGAGCTCCGTGCCCGTGTTGAGCAGGAGAAAGTTCCCTGTCCCGTAGGTGTTCTTCGCCTCCCCCGGGGCGAAGCAGACCTGTCCGAACATGGCCGCCTGCTGGTCGCCGAGATCGCCGGTGAGGGCAATGCCGCCAAAGGGCAGGGCCGACGAGGTCACCCCGTAACCGGTGGGGTCCGAGGAGGGGCGAATCTGGGGAAGCATGGAGCGCGGAACATCGAAGAAGCCGAGCAGCTCGTCGTCCCAGTCGAGTGTTTCCAGGTTCATCGACATGGTGCGGCTGGCATTGGTGACATCGGTGACATGAACACCGCCGTCGGGACCACCGGTGAGGTTCCACAGCACCCACGAGTCGGTGTTGCCGAAGATGGCGTCACCCTTCTCGGCGTCCTCCCGCGCGCCTGGGACGTTCTCCAGGATCCACTGGATCTTGCCTCCCGAGAAGTAGGTCGCCGGGGGCAGGCCTGCCTTCTCCCGGATGACGGCCCCCTTGCCTTCCCTGTCGAGGGCGCTGGCGATGCGGTCGGTCCTGGTGTCCTGCCAGACGATGGCGTTGTGATAGGGCCGCCCGGTCTTCTTGTTC
>JALYZO010000136.1 GCA_030945745.1 Actinomycetota bacterium | reverse complement strand
AGCTTCCAGCGTCCCGACGGCAGAGCTCTCGGCTTCACTACGCCGAGACTTCGTTAGACTGACTAACGAAATGAGGGTGAGCGGCGTACGAGCGATGAGGGCGAGGACGTTCTCCTCCCTGCGGATCTGTGACCCGCTGCGGCGCCGGGCAGGCCCGCACCGAGACCAGCGTTCCGGGGGCGGCCCTGCTCCCTGCCGACCGCCCCCGACGACCATCTTCCCCGATCAGTACCGGTAGGTGTTGGTCTTGAACGGGCCGTCGATGTCGACGCCCAGGTAGCTAGCCTGCTTCTCGGTGAGGGTCGAGAGCCGGACGCCGAGCTTGTCGAGATGGAGGCGGGCTACCTTCTCGTCGAGGTGCCGGGGGAGGACGTAGACGCCCACCGGGTACTCCTCGGTCTTGTTGAACAGCTCCATCTGGGCCAGCACCTGGTTGGTGAAGCTGGCGGACATCACGAAGCTCGGGTGCCCGGTGGCGCAACCCAGGTTGACCAGGCGCCCCTCGGCCAGAACGATCACCGAGTGGCCGTCGGGGAAGTCCCAGGCGTCCACCTGGGGCTTGATGTTGGTGCGGGAGATCCCTTCCCAACGCGCCAGGCCGGCCATGTCGATCTCATTGTCGAAGTGGCCGATGTTGCACACGATGGCGTTGTGTTTCATCCTCGACATGGTCTCGGCGGTCAGCAGGTCACGGTTGCCGGTGGCGGTGACGAAGATGTCGGCGCTGTCCAAGGTCTCCTCGAGCGTCACCACCTGGTAGCCCTCCATGGCTGCCTGCAGCGCGCAGATCGGGTCGATCTCGGTGATCAGGACCCGGGCACCTTGGCCCCGGAGGGACTGCGCACAGCCCTTGCCCACGTCACCGAAGCCGCAGACGACGGCGATCTTGCCCGCGATCATGACATCGGTGGCCCGGAAGATGCCGTCGATGAGCGAGTGGCGGCACCCGTAGAGGTTGTCGAACTTGGACTTGGTCACCGAGTCGTTGACGTTGATGGCCGGGAAGAGCAGGTCCCCGGTGGCGTGGCGCTGGTACAGGCGGTGGACACCGGTGGTGGTCTCCTCGGAGACCCCCTTGATGCCCTTGGCGATGCCGGTCCACAACGTCGCGTCCTCTCGCAGGGTGCGCTGTAGGGCGGCCAGGATGAACCCGTACTCCTCGGAGTCCTCGGCGCCCAGCTCCGGCACCTTGTTGTCCCGCTCGCACTCCGCACCGAGGTGGACGAGCAGGGTGGCGTCGCCCCCGTCGTCGAGGATCATGTTGGGGCCCTTGTCGTCGGGCCAGCGCAGCACCTGCTCGGTGCACCACCAGTACTCCTCCAGGGTCTCGCCCTTCCAGGCGAAGACGGGTACGCCGGCGGCGGCGATGGCGGCGGCCGCGTGGTCCTGGGTCGAGAAGATGTTGCACGACGCCCAGCGGACCTCAGCACCGAGCGCCACCAGCGTCTCGATGAGGACGGCCGTCTGAACCGTCATGTGCAGCGACCCGGTGATGCGGGCGCCGGCCAGCGGCTGGGTGTCGCCGAATTCGTCCCGCAGCGCCATGAGGCCCGGCATCTCCACCTGGGCCAAATCGATCTCACGTCGACCGAAGTCTGCGAGGGTGATGTCGGCGACGCGGTAGCTGGCGCCTTCTGCGTCGGTGGTCTGGGTCGTGGGCATAAGCCTTGTGCTCCTCTGGGAAGGCGCCGCTGAGCGCGGCGCTGTCGGACTGTCACCGACACGGAGTCGGAACAGCTTCGTGGTGGCGCCGGTCCGGGACCGTCTGGCCCTTCCCCTCAGGTCAGCCGAGGCACCCCCATCCTAGATGGCCGCCGGGGGTTCACGGAGTTGCGTGGCCAGCGGTCGGTCCTGTTCTCGTCGCAGAGGGTCCGCGACCGCAGGCAGCCGTCGAGGATGTGCTGCTTGTCACGGCGCTGATCTACTGAGCCCGGTCTCTACTGAGCCCGATCTCTACCAGAGTTGGTCGTGCTCAGGGGTCGCCGGCAGCAGTCCTTGCCGCAACCGCCGGGTCGTCGGGTTCGGGCTACCGCTGCGGTCAGGGTTCGTCGGGGTGCGCTCGGGTCCGACACCTCCTCGATCAGCTCCCGGATCATGGTGACGAACGCCGGGTGGGTGCCCGGCGTCGCCGTGCGGACCAGCTTGATCCCCGCCCGGCGAGCGGCGTCCGCGGCCTGGGTGTCGAGGTCGTAGACGACCTCCATGTGGTCGGATACGAACCCGATCGGGGCGACGATGACGTCGTCGGCCCGACCGGCCAGGCCACCGATGACGTCGGTGACATCGGGTTCCAACCACGGTTGGGTCGGTGGACCGGACCGGCTCTGGAACACCAGCTGCCATGAGGGGGTCGGGGAGCCGCACCGGTCCACCACCAGGTGGGCGGTCTCCATCAGCGCGGCGACGTAGTCGGAGGTGTCGGCCATCGCCTGAGGGATGCTGTGGGCGCTGAAGAGCACCGGGGCAGCGACACCGGCCCGCTGCCGGGCGGCCCGCAGCGCTTCCGCGAACGGCTCGACGAAGCCCGGATGGTCGAAGAAGGGCCGCAGCTTGTCGATCAGCGGGGCCGCGGCGCCCACCTCCGCCTGGGCTCGGGCGATGTCGTCTCGGTACTGGCGACAGCCGCTCCACGACGGGTACGCGGACGTGACGAACGCTGCGGCGTGGCGCACCCCGTCTTCGGCCATGTGGCGGACGGTGTCGGCCAGGAAAGGGTGCCAGTTCCGGTTGCCCCAGTAGACGGGCAGCAGCGATCCGTGAGCGGTCAACTCGGCGCGCAGAGCATCGATGAGGGCCCGGTTCTGACCGTTGATGGGGCTGACACCGCCGAAGAGCCGGTAATGCTCGGCGACGGCGTCGAGGCGGGTCCGGGGGACATTGCGGCCCCGCAGAACGTGCTCGAGGAAGGGGATGACCTGGTCGGGACCCTCCGGGCCGCCGAAGGACACCACGATGGCGGCATCGAGAGGCACGGCCGGCATGACCATCGAGGCTACGGGCTGCTGACGGTGACCGCCTCGGCGCGGTAGTGTCCGCCGTTCGTGGTGATTCTCGTCGACACGGAACGGCTGTCCGTGCGCCGCAGTGACCGGGTTCTGTTCGAGAGCATCTCAGTGACGGTCGCCGAAGGCGACCGGCTGGGGGTGGTGGGCATCAACGGGACGGGGAAGTCCACGCTCCTGCGGGTCCTGGCCGGCACCGAGCAACCCGACGACGGGGTCGTCCGCCGCGGTCGCGGGATGCGCGTCGGCTTGCTGGAGCAGCGTCCCCAGCTCCCGGCCGGATCGGTGTCGGCAGCGGTGGGGGAGGGTTGGGAGGCGGCGGCCATCCTGGAACGGCTGGGGATGGGGGCTGCCAGCGATGTCGACGTCTCCCAGCTGTCCGGGGGCCAGGCCAAGCGGGTCGCCCTGGCCCGGGCCCTGCTCCAACCCAGCGAGCTGCTGGTCCTCGACGAGCCGACCAACCACCTCGACATGGGCGCTGTGTCCTGGCTGACCCGACGACTCCTGGCCCATCCCGGCGGCCTGATCCTGGTCACCCACGACCGCCACCTCCTCGACGCGGTCAGCACCAGGATCGTGGAGCTGGACCGGGGCCGGGCGTACGTGCACGAGGGTGGTTACGAGTCGTACCTGGCGGCCCGCGCCGAGCGGCAGGCCCAGGCCGGCGAGAACGAGTCCGTCCGCCGGAACCTGGCCCGCCGGGAGCTGGCCTGGCTCCGACGGGGAGCCCCGGCGAGGACCAGCAAGCCTCAGGCTCGCATCGATGCTGCCAAGCGCATCATCGATGGGCGCCAAGAGGCCCCCGCCCGGGAGGCGACGCTCGACCTGGCGTTCTCCACGCCCCGGCTCGGTGACCTGGTCATCGAGGTCGAGGATGTCTCCTACAGCTACGGCTCGGGGCAACCACCGGTCATCGTCGGTGTGGACCTGGCTCTCGATCCGGGGGCCAGGTTGGGGATCGTCGGCAGCAACGGGACCGGGAAGTCGACGTTGCTGGATGTCCTGGCCGGGCGCCGCCAGCCCACGGCCGGTCACGTGCGGCACGGCCGCTCCGTCTCCGTGGGCTACTACGACCAGCGAGGCACCGACCTCGACCCAGCGGCCCGGGTCCGCGACGTTGTTGCCGGCCCTACCCGCGCTCCGGGGGGGCCGGAGGACAGGGCGCTGATGGAGCGCTTCTGGTTCGGCGGGGCGCTGGCCCACGCCCCGGTCTCCACCCTTTCCGGAGGGGAGCGCCGTCGTCTTCAGCTGCTGGTGGTCCTGGCGGCGCACCCCAACGTGCTGTTGCTGGATGAGCCCACCAACGACTTGGACCTCGACACCCTGCGCATCTTCGAGGACCATCTCGAAGCGTGGCCCGGAGCGCTGGTCACCGTGAGTCACGATCGGGCATTCCTGGAGCGGTCCACCGATCAGATCGTGGCGCTCGACCACGGTGGTCAGTTACGACCGGTGGTGGGCGGGTTGACCGCCTGGCTCTCCGCGAGCGAACGTGCACCACATGCCCGGTCGATGGACCCTCTCCGCGCTGGCGGACGCCGGCGGAGACGGGACCCCGCAGTGGAGGCCGCCGGGGGCCGATCCTCATCCCAGCCCGGAGGTGGGCTCAGGCGCTCGGCCACGACTGTGGCCTTCCAGCTCCGGGAGGCGGAGAAGACCATGGCCCGCCTGGGGCGGGAACAGGCCCGGCTGGTCGCCGAGTTGGAGGCGGCCACCGGCCATGAGGCGTTGGTCAGGATCGGCTCGGCGCTGGCCGAGGTCGGGACGGAGTTGAGGCGGAGCGAAGAGCGGTGGCTGGTGCTGGCCGAGGAGTCCGAGGCGGCCCTATAGGGCGGGCTCAGCGACTTACCGATCGGCGCTGCACGCCCCAGATCGCGCATTCGGATGCGGTGGGCATCCAGATGTCGAGGCGCTTGCCCTTGATGGCCCCGCCGGTGTCCTGGGCCACCCGGCTGCCGACGCCAGCGATGGTGATCGTGCTGCCCAGGGGGATGACGGAGGGGTCCACGGCCACCGTGCTCGGACCGGTGGACACCCCGCTGGCCGTGGTGCCGTGGTCGTTGTAGCAGGTGATCGTAAACGTGCCCAGCGTTGCGTCGGCGCCGGCC
>JALYZO010000118.1 GCA_030945745.1 Actinomycetota bacterium | reverse complement strand
CCCCGGAGCCGCCGGGGCCCCCGGTGCCGTCGGGGTGCGCGGCGCTGGGGCCGCTGCCAGCTGCATCAGCGCCGTCTGGACCGCTTTGGTCGGGGCCGGGATCGCATTCTGCTGGCCGCTGGGTACGAAGGCGACGGTCACCAGGGCCTGATCCTGGAGCGCCACGTTGCGGGGGTCGGTATTTTGGACCTTCCCGCTGGTGGCGCCGACGAACTCGAACTGCTTCACATAGACGTGCGCGGTCTTGCCGTTGCACTGGTCACCGTCGCGGTAGAGCTTGCCGCCTGGGACCTGCACCTCGCCGGCATTGAGCTTCATGCCGACCGAGGATGCGAACTTGCCGATCGTGGCGTTCTTGCCCGCCGCTGACTTGGTCGTGGGATGGATGTGGATGATCCCGTCCCCCTGCGTGGTGATGCCGTCGGGGTCCCTGCTCAGCTTGATGTTCGGGAGGAACTTCCCGCAGGCGTAGACCGCGTACGCCTCGTTCCACGGTGTACCCCCCACCGTCGGAGCGGTCCCCCCCTTGGCGTTGATGCGGTCGTGGAAGCCGTTGCGGCTGACCACCGTTCCGGCGATGCCGAGGACGGCGACGAGGAGGAGTACGCCGTAGTACTGCCAGGCGATGCGACCGCCTGCCGTACGACCGCCACCGGTACCGGCAGCGCGAGCCACCTTCTTGTTGGACGAAGCCTTGCCCATATCGTCGCTCAGGGTAACCGCGTCAGCGGTCCGCCTCGGAGCAGGTCGGTACCTCGGCCTTCTGACCGCCAGCCCGATGGCGGAGGCTTGCTACCCCAAGGCGTGCCCCGAGACCGACCGCCACGACGGGCAACAGTGCTCGGCGGCCCCCCACCGTAGAACGCCACGCGAAGCGCCACATGGACCAATGATGGACGGCCAGCATCCGGTAGGGGTGGAGCCGGGTGGAGATCCCCTGGGCGTGGGTCACCTCGGCGGCCGGCTCGTAGCCCACGTCCCAGCCGGCCCGATGGGCCCGCCAGCACAGGTCGACGTCCTCGAGGTACATGAAGTACGAGGGGTCGAACCCTCCGAGGTCCTCCCACGCCCGGCGCCGGACGAGGAGGCAGGCGCCCGACACCCAGTCCACCCGACGGGCGTCGCCGTGGTCCCAGTCGAGGAGGCGGTACCGACGGGTGAACCTGTTCTGCGGGGCGACCAGGCCCAGCAGGCCGTGACCCATGGCGTCGACCAGATCGGGGAACGTCCTCGCAGAGGGGTAGATCGTCCCGTCACTGTTGCGCAGGCGGGGCCCGACGACACCCAGATCGGCCTCCGCGGCCAGGCGGGCGGCCAGGTGGCGCACCGCCTCAGGGGCCACCACCAGGTCGGGGTTGCAGACCAGCACATCGGCGCTCGAGGGGGCCGCGCCGAGGTTGGCGGCCCGGCCGTAGCCAACGTTGCCGCCGGCGTCCACCCAGGCTACGTCGGGGTGGGTTCCGCCCAGCAGCCGGCGCGAGTCGTCGCTCGAGGCGTTGTCGACCACGACGATGTCGGTGACGTCGGCGCCTACCAGGCTGTCCACGCAGGCAACCAGGTGGCTTCCGGCGTTGAAGTTGATGACCACGGCAACGACGCTGCGGGGATCAGCTCCCGGTCCTGCCTCGACACCCGCTCCGCTCACGCTCCGTGCTCAAGCGGGAGGCCCCGGAGCGAGGCGAACCACTCGATGGTCTTGGCCAGCCCCGCAGGCAGCGGCGTGGAGGGCTCCCATCCCAGGTGGCGCCGGGCCAGGGTCAGATCCGGGCGACGCTGGCCGGGATCGTCGGGAAGGGCATCGACGGTCACGATCGGCGAGGAGCTGCCGGCCAGGTCACGGATGAGCTCGGCGAGCTCCTGAACGGTCCGTTCGTCGTCGTTGCCGAGGTTCACCGGGCCGGCCAGGTCGCTGTCCATCAGGTCGATCAGGCCACCGACCAGATCCTCCACGTAGCAGAGGCTGCGGGTCTGGCGACCGCTGCCCTGGATGGTCATCGGCTGGCCGGCCAGGGCCTGGCTGACGAACGTGGACACGGCCCGGCCGTCATCGGCGCGCATGCCGGGCCCGTAGGTGTTGAAGATGCGAACCAGGCGGGTGTCGAGACCGGCCCGGCGGTACGCGCTCACCATAGCCTCGCCGAACCGCTTGGCCTCGTCGTAGACCGATCGGGGTCCGATGGGGTTGACGTTCCCCCAATAGGACTCGGGCTGGGGGTGGACGAGCGGATCGCCGTAGACCTCACTCGTGGAGGCGTGCAACAGGCGGGCCCCGTTGGTCACGGCCAACTCCGCCAGGTTCCGCAACCCGACCGAGCCCACTGCCAGGATCTCCATGGCCAGAGGCCCGAAGTCGGCCGGCGAGGCCGGGCAGGCCAGGTTGTAGATGGCATCGATCGGTCCGTCGACGGGGACCGACTGGGTGATGTCGGCGTCCATCCAACGAAACCGGGGCCGGGCGGACAGGGCGGTGGCGTGGGAGCGAGAGCCGCTGATCAGGTTGTCGACGCACACCACGTCGTCGTCGCGGTCCAACAGCCGCGAGCACAGACTCATACCGATGAAACCGGCCCCGCCGGCCACCACGACCCGCATCAGCGCCGCCCGATCCCTTCGTAGTGGCACCCGGACGTTGTCACCACAGCGGGGTCCAGCAGGTTGCGGGCGTCGACCACGGCGGGACGGCCGGCGGGACGCTGATCGCTCTCCGAGACGACCACGCCGATCCGTAGGCCGGTCGCCGCCGCCACCGGCGCACCCAGGACAGAGGCCACCACGTTGAAGTCGGCGTCGGCGAACTCCGGCCACTCGGTGAGGACCACCAGCGACGCCGAGCCTACGCAGGCGGCGTACAGGTCGGTCACCACCTCGACGTCCAGCGGGAGCAGCAGGGCGTGGTCGGCGCTCGGTTGCGTCGGGTCGTAGGCCACCACACGGGCACCGCGACTGCGGAGGTGGGCAATGACCGCCAGGGATGGCGAGTCGCGCAGGTCGTCGGTACCGGCCTTGAAGCTGAGGCCCCACACCCCGACCTGGACACCGCTCAGGTCGCCGCCGGAGGCCACCGCCACCCGGTCGGCGACGCGGGAGAACTGGTCCTCATTGGCGGCGATGGCCCCCCGGACGAGGGCGAAGTCGTAGCCGTGGTCGGCGGCAATGCGGACCAGGGCGTTGGTGTCCTTGGGGAAGCACGAACCTCCCCAGCCGGGACCCGGCTTGAGGTGGTCGGCGCCGATGCGACGATCCAGACCCATGCCCACCACCACGTCGCCGACGTCGGCTCCGACGGCCTGGCACAGGTTGGCCACCTCGTTGATGAACGACACCTTGGTGGCCAGGAAAGCATTGCAGGCGTACTTCACGGTCTCCGCAGACGCCGGATCGGTGAGCACCACCGGCGCGTCGAGCCCGTCATAGAGGGCGGCGACACGACGAGCCACGATGCGGTCGGTGGCCCCGATCACGATCCGGTCTGGGTGCAGGCAGTCGTAGACGGCGCGTCCCTCACGGAGGA
The DNA here is from genome assembly GCA_030945745.1 of Actinomycetota bacterium. Classification (GTDB taxonomy): domain Bacteria; phylum Actinomycetota; class Acidimicrobiia; order Acidimicrobiales; family Palsa-688; genus JALZAH01. The sequence goes on along the minus strand of JALYZO010000118.1, from coordinate 13,834 downwards.
ACTCGGGGTTTGACACCACCGAGACATCCGGACGGCCCAGCGCGGTGCCGACGATGGCCACCGAGCCAACGGGGACCGTGGACTTGTTGACCACGACCGATCCCGACGGGAGGTGAGGGGCGATCTGGTGGGCAGCCGCGGACACATAGGTCAGGTCGGCGGAGCCGTCATCGGCCTGGGGGGTGGGCACGCACAGGAACGTGAACTCGGCGTCCGCCACCACGTGGCCGTCCATGGGTGCGAAGGTCAGCCGCCCGGCATGGCGCTGGTCGGTCACCAGCTCCAGCAGCCCGCTCTCCACAATGGGGATGGCCCCGGAGCGAAGCAGCTCGACCCGGTTCTGATCCACGTCGGCGGCCACCACCTGATGGCCGAGGTAGGCCAGCGCTGCACTGGTCGTCAGGCCCACGTAGCCGACACCGATGATGGCAATCCTGCTCATGGCTCGGGTCTCCTCGGGAGATGATCAGCGGTCGGCAACAATGGCGGTGACCGTGCGTTCCAACGGCTCATGGTGGTCGGCCAGCAGGCGGATGCCGCTGAGGCGGAGCGCTGCGTTGTCCAGGATCGAGTTGGCCGGGCGGGGCGCGGCCCGGGGTGGGTCCAACTGGTCGGTGGTGATGGGTTCCACCGTCGCCGGGTCGCCACCGGCAGCGGTGACGACGTCGCGAGCGAAGTGGTACCACGTCGTTGGGCCCTGGTTGGTCACATGGAACACCCCGGGATGGCGCGACAGGCCGAGGTCGTAGACGGCACCGGCCAGGTCATCGGTGAACGTCGGGCAACCCCGCTGGTCGTCGACGAAGTGCAGCCTGGTGCCGCTGGCCATCAGGCGCAGGATCGTCTTGACCATGTTGGCCCCGTGGCGCCCGCACAGCCACGCCGTGCGCACGACCGTGGCGCCCGGCAGCTGCGACAGCAGCTCGTGCTCGCCGGCCAGCTTCGACCGACCGTAGACCGACTGGGGGGCGGGCACGTCCCACTCGGTGTAGGGAAGCTCGGCTCGGCCGTCGAAGACGTAGTCGGTGGACAGGTACAGCACATGCGCCCCGTTGGCCCGCGCCGCCTCGGCGACGTGACGGGTGCCGAGGGCGTTGACGGCGAAGGCCCGATCCGCGTCTGACTCGCAGGCGTCGACCGCTGTCCAGGCCGCGGTGTGGAACACCAGCTCGGGGTCGACCTCGCCGAAGGCGGCCCGCACGGCGTCACGATCGGCGACATCGAGCGTCCGGTGCCCGAGGCTGGAAACGGTGTGCTGGGGATGCAAGGCCAGCACCTGCGTCACGTCGGTGGCCAACTGGCCACCGCTGCCGGTCACCAGAACCCTCATCGTATGGGTAGGGCCCGGAGCGGTTCCCACCACCACCGATTTTCGCCGTACCACGCCGCCGTCCGCGCCAGCGCGTCGTCGAGACCCACCTCCGGAATCCAGCCGAGCGCCCGGAGCTTGGAGGAGTCAACCGAGTAGCGCCGGTCGTGTCCCAGGCGGTCGGCGACGGGCTCCACCATCTCCTCCCCGGCGCCGCACAGGGCCAAGAGGCGGTCGGTCAGATCCCGGTTGGTCAGCTCGTTGCCGGCGCCGATGTTGTAGATCTCCCCGGGCGCTCCGCCTCGCAGCACGGCATCCACCGCCGAGCAGTTGTCGATCACGAACAGCCAGTCCCGCTGGTTGAGACCGTCGCCGTAGAGTGGCACCTTGATCCCGTCGAGCAGGTTCGTCAGGAACAGCGGGATGATCTTCTCGGGGTACTGCCACGGTCCGAAGTTGTTCGAGCTGCGGGTCACCGCCACCGGTAGGCCGTAGGTGGTGAAGTAGGACAGGGCGATGAGATCGGAACCGGCCTTCGATGCGCTGTAGGGGGACCGGGGTGCCAACAGGTCCCTCTCGGCGGAGTCGCCGACCTCCACCGAGCCGTACACCTCGTCGGTGGAGATGTGGACCACCTGTTCGACCTCGGCCAGCCGGGAGGCGTGCATGACCAGGTTGGTGCCCACGCAGTTGGTGACCACGAAGTCGGCCGGCCCGGTGATGGAGCGATCCACGTGGCTCTCGGCAGCGAAGTGGACGACGGCGTCGTGGCCGGCCATGCTGGCCGCCAGCGCCTCGGCGTCGCAGATGTCGGCATGGACGAAGCTCACCCGCTTGGCGTAGCCACCGTCGAGCACCTCAGCCAGGGTCGAGCGGTTTCCCGCATAGGTGAGCGCGTCGTAGATGGTCACCTCGTCGTCCGAGTGGTCCAACACCCAGCGGACGTAGTTGGAGCCGATGAACCCGGCGCCGCCGGTCACGAGCAGTCGCACGGCCCCGAACGATACCGGTCAGGGACCGGTGCCCGGGACCAGCCGATGCCGCCGAGGGGCCGAGACCCTACGTCAGGTCGATCTGGGAGTGGTCGCCGACCATGAGCCTGGTGGCCCGGGGCAGGCGCTCGGAACGGGTCACCTCAACGTGATGACCGAGCAGGGAGTCCTCGATCCGGCCGGCGGAGAGGATCCGGCTGTCGTCGAGTACCACGGAGTGCTCGATCTCCGAGCGCTCCACCAGGCACCGCTGGCCGATTGCGCTGAACGGCCCGACGAAGCTGTCCGTGACCGTCGTGCCCGCCCCGATGACGATGGGGCCGCGCAGCACCGAGGTGCGGATGACCGCCCCACGCTCCACCACCACCCGGCCGTCGACCTGGGACTCGTCGTCGATGTCGCCGTCCACGCGGCGCTCGACGCTCTCGAGGATGAGCCGGTTGGCCTCAAGCAGGGGGGTCAGCTTGCCGGTGTCGATCCACCACCCTGCGAGGACCTCGCTGCGCACCCGGTGCCCGTGATCGATGAGCCACTGGATGGCATCGGTGATCTCCAGCTCACCACGCTCGGAGGGCGCTATGGACGCCACAGCCTCATGGACGTGGACGTCGAAGAGATACACCCCGACCAGGGCCAGATCCGACGGGGGTACCTCAGGCTTCTCCACCAGGCGGATGATCCCGCCTTGCCCGTCGACCTCCGCCACCCCGAACCGCTGAGGATCGGGGACCTGCTTGAGGAGGATCTGCGCGACGGGGGCCGCGACGGCGTCGACCAGGGTGGGCGTGGCCGCCCGCTGCCGGTCCTCTTCGAAGCGCCGGACGAAATCGGCCAGCGTCTGCTTCAACAGGTTGTCGCCCAGGTACATGACGAAGTCGTCGTCGCCCAGGAACTCCCGGGCGATCAGCACGCAATGGGCCAGGCCCAGCGGGGCCTGCTGAGGCAGGTACGTCACGTCCAGACCCCAGGCGGCGCCATCCCCAACCGCCGCTCGGACCTCGTCTGCGGTGTCGCCGACGATGATGCCGACCTGCTTGATCCCGGCGTCGGCGATGGCCTCCAGCCCGTAGAACAGGATCGGCTTGTTGGCCACCGGCACCAACTGCTTCGCCCGGGTGTGAGTGATCGGACGCAGACGGGTGCCCGCCCCGCCGGCCAGGATGAGCGCCTTCATGGCGGCCGAGGCTACCGGGCCGGAGGAGTGGATAGCCTGGTGCTCATCATGCCAAGGGCCGTGGTGCGCAGGAGCCTCGTGGGCCTCTTGGGAGCGGCCGTCCTGGCTCCTCTCGCGCTGATTAGCGGGGGGGGCGTGGCAACTGCGGCCGCTCCACCGGCCTACCCGCCGGGAACCTACGGCGTAACCGTGGCCTCCTCGACGTTCTTCGACGCGGCACGGGACACTCCGGCGCGGATCGGCCAACCACCTCGAACCGGCCGCATGATCCATCAGGTGACCTACGTCCCCAGCGGGCCGGGAGGACCGCTCCCCACGGTGCTGTTCGCTCCCGGCTGGAACAACCAGTCCGCCGCCTATGACCCGCTGCTGCGTGCGGTCGCCTCTGCTGGTTACCTGGTGGTCGGCGTTGACTCTCCTGGGTCCTCGAACTACTTCGGCGGCGGGGCGATCTTCTCGTCCAACGGCCGAGACATCCCCAACAACACGATCGACCTGTCCGCCGCCCTCGACAACATCGAGGCCGGGCCGCTCGGGTCTCGCGTCGACAGGTCCGCCGTGGCCGCGGTGGGCCACTCTGACGGTGGCTCGGTGGTGGCCAACCTGGCCCTCAACTCCGCTTATCAGAGCAGGCGGTTCAGTGCGTACGTTCCTTTGAGTGGAGGTGTCCCCTACGGCCTTGTTCCTGTCGGAACCTTTGGGTCATCCCACAACGGTCCACTCCTGACCATGATCGGCACCCGCGACGAGTACGGCAACTACCAGCCAGGACCGGGCGGGCACGGCACCGAGCTCATCTACAACATCGCGGCAAGGTCGAGGATCCTGGTGACCATGGCTGGGGCCACGCACCTGTCGGCCTACCTAGGGTCGGGTGCCCAACCCGACGACACCCGAGCGGCGATCACCAACTTCCTCAACGTGGCCGAGAAGGGCGACGTCAATGCCCGGGCTGCGTTCGACGCCGATGTCAGCTTCGACGGCCTGTCGGCGCAGGAAGATCTCGCACCTGCGTGGTACCTCTCTCCCCCGGCGCGGGCCGCCGGGGCGACCTACACGTTGCACGCCACCGGCAACGGGCCGTCAACCGTCTTCGGAACGCTCACCGCCACCAACCCCGCCGGCACCGGGTTCATCACCGCCTACGGGTGCGACGACGGGCGGCCCCTGGCATCGAATGTCAACTTCACCAACGGCCAAACCGTCGCCGACCTCGCCGCCATCCACGCCGACGCCAACGGGAACGTTTGCTTCTACACCAACACCGCCACCGACCTCATCTGGGACCAGACCGCGGAGACCACTGCCATCACCGCGCACAACGCCACCCGACTCCTCGACACGCGGACGCCCAGCTGAGCCATGGGGTCAAGGACCGCTGCGGAACTACGCAGTCCCTCAGCGGGGTCGCACATGGACGACGTCGCCTGCGGCCACCACCACCCGGGCGCCGGTCTCCGAGATCACCAGCAGGCGACCTTGGTCGTCGACCGCCTGCGCCCGGCCCCGCAGCTCACCATCGGGGGTGAGGACCAGCACCGCTCGCCCGACGGTGGCACACGCCGAGCGGTAATCGCCGATCACCCGATCCCAGTGCCGCATCCGCCGGTCGAGATCGGCCAGCAACGCTACCATCACAGCTTCGCGGCCGACGGCACGACCAGAGACGGCGTCGACGCAGGTCGCCCCCGGTGGGGCGGTGGACACGTTGATCCCGATCCCTACCACAACTGCCCCGAGCGTTGCTTCGGCCAGGATCCCGGCCAGTTTGGCCTCTCCCACCAACAGGTCGTTCGGCCACTTGAGGTCGGGCAGGAACCCGCCGACGTGCCCACAGGCGGCTCGGGCGGCCAGCCCGACAGCGGCGGTGACGAGGTGGAGGTCGGCGACGGCCAGGTTGGGGCGCAGCAGGACCGACATCAGGACCGATGTTCCAGGCGGGGCCTCCCACCGGCGACCGAGTCTTCCCCGCCCCGCCGTCTGGTGATCGGCGACGATGACGAGCCCTTCGGGCGTCCCGTCATCCGCCAGTCGCCGGGCGGCACGGTTGGTGGAGTCGATCTCCTCCACGACCCGTAGGTCATCGAAGCGGGTGCCCACCAACGCATGTCGGACTCGCTGCGCGCTCAGCATGCTGAAAGAATGCCCGCTGTGCTGACCAAGGTTCTGATCGCCAACCGGGGGGAGATCGCTGTCCGGGTCATCCGCACGTGCCAGGAGGTGGGGGTGAGCACCGTCGCTGTCTACTCCGACCTGGACCGCGACGCGCTGCACGTCCGGATGGCCGACGAGGCGTACGCCCTGGGCGGCCAGACCGCAGCCGAGAGCTACCTGAACACCGAGAAGATCCTGGAGATCATCGCCACGTCGGGCGCGGACGGCGTCCATCCGGGGTACGGTTTCTTCTCCGAGAACGCGGAGTTCGCCCGGGCGGTGACCGACGCCGGGGTGACGTGGATCGGCCCTCCCCCGTCGGCCATCGAGGTCATGGGCGACAAGATCAGTTCCCGCAAGGCGGCCCAGGCCGCAGACGTTGAGGGCGTGCCGGGCACCACCGAGGTCATCGGCTCGGCCGAGGAGGTGGTCAGCTTCGGCGAGGAGTTCGGCTGGCCGGTGGCCATCAAGGCCGCCTACGGCGGCGGCGGCCGGGGCATGCGCGTGGTCCAGCGGGCGGTCGACGCCGCTGACGCTCTGGAGTCCGCGCAGCGCGAGGCGCAGAGCAGCTTCGGACGCTCGGAGAGCTACCTTGAGCGCTACCTGACCTGGCCCCGTCACGTCGAGGTCCAGGTGTTCCTCGACAGCCACGGCGACGGCGTCTACCTGGGGACCCGGGACTGCTCGGCGCAACGTCGCCACCAGAAGCTCATCGAGGAGGCGCCCGCCCCCAACATCGCCGACGCCACTCTGGAGGCCATGGGCGAGGCGGCCATCAAGGTGGCCAAGGCGTGCGGCTACGTCAACGCCGGGACCGTCGAGTTCATTTACCAGGACGGCCATTTCTTCTTCTTGGAGATGAACACCCGACTGCAGGTCGAACATCCCGTCACCGAGCAGGTGGCGGGCATGGACCTGGTGGCCCTCCAGTTGCGCATCGCCGCCGGTGAGTCTCTTGGCGTCGCCCAGGACGACGTGACCATAACCGGGCACGCCTTCGAGGTGCGGATCAACGCCGAGGACCCCGCGGGTGGCAAGTTCCTCCCGTCTCCTGGGCCCCTCACCCACTTCCTGCGACCTGACGGCTACGGCGTGCGGACCGACGCCGGTTACGCGGCCGGCGACGTCATCAGCCAGCACTACGACAACCTGATCGCCAAGGTCATCGTGTGGGGCGACGACCGGGAGACGGCGAGGCGACGCATGATCCGGGCCCTGAAGGAGACCGTGGTGGAGGGAGTGGCCACCACCATCCCCGCCGACCTGGCCATCCTGGAGCACCCTGACTTCGTCGCCGTGGAGCACTCCACCAACTGGGTGGAGGAGACCCTCGACCTGTCCGCCGTGGCCGCATCGAAACCCAGCGTGAATCCCGAAGGGGCCGAGGAGCGGGTGGCCCGCGACATCGACGTGGAGGTGAACGGCCGCCGCTACGGGGTGCGCCTGTGGGTCCCGGAGTCGGCCGGCGTGGCGGGCGGCGGCCCGGCCAAGGCCAAGCACAAGCGTCGCTCCGGGGGCGGGGGTGAAGGTGCCGCCAGTGGCGGTGAGGTGGGCGTTCCCATGCAGGGCACCATCGTCAAGGTGCTGGTCAGCGTGGGTGACGCCGTCGAAGTCGGCCAGGCGGTGGCCGTGCTCGAGGCGATGAAGATGGAGAACAACATCGTCGCCGAGGTCGCCGGCGAGGTGGCCGAGGTCAAGGTGTCGGCCGGGGACGCCGTCGGGGCCGGCGACGTGGTCGTCGTCATCACCCGCTCTGCTACCTGAACGTCCGGCCTGAGCTACTCGGCGGCGTCCGCGAGGGCTTCGGACAGGGTCGGGTGGACCAGGCAGCTCTCCACGATGTCTGACACCTTGAGGTTGGCGGTGACGGCCACGGCGATGACCGAGATCAGCTCGGCGGCGTGGCGGCCGACGATGGATCCACCGAGCACCACGCCGGTGGCCGGGTCGGAGATGATCTTCACGAACCCTCCGGGGTCGTCGTTGATGAGGGCCTTCGCCGTCGACGCGTACGGCACCTTGGTCACCCGGATCTTGCGCCCGCTGGAGAAGGCGTCCGCCTCGGCCAGGCCGACATCGGCTATCTCCGGTTCGGTGAAGATGGCCGATGCCGCCTTCTCGTAGTCGATGTGGCGATGGGCCCGGGTCTGGATGCCCATGACGTGCTCGGCGATCTTGCGGCCCTGCATCGACGCCACCGAGGACAGGGGCAGCTTGCCGGACACGTCGCCGGCAGCGTAGATGTGGGGGACGCTCGACTGGCAGTGCTGGTTGATCAGCACGTAGCCGGCAGTGTCGAGCTTGACGCCGGCGTCCTCGAGCCCCAGGCCGTCGGAGTTGGCGATCGACCCGATGGCCAGAAGGGCGTGGGTGCCGATGGCCACCCGGCCGTCGTCGCAGGCCACCGCCACGCCGTCGTCGGTGCGCTCGATCATCTCCGCCCTGGCCCCCTTGAACAGCCGCACGCCGCGGCGCAGCAACTCGTCCTCCAGTGCGGCCGCCACCTCGGCGTCCTTGGCCGGCAGCACCTGCTGGCGGCTGACGATCAGGGTGACCTTGGACCCGAACGAGGAGAACATGTGGACGAACTCGACCCCGGTCACGCCTGAGCCGATCACCACCAGGTGCTCGGGCATCGACTGGGGCGGGTAGGCCTGGCGGGTGGAAAGGATGCGCTCGCCGTCAGGTTCCACCCACGCAGGGATCCGGGGCCGGCTCCCGGTGGCGATGAGCACGGCGTCGGCGTGGACGCTCTCGACCGCCTGTATGGTTCCAGCGGCACCGTCGCTCGTCAGCTCGACCGTGTGCTCGTCGAGCAACCTGCCCGACCCGTCGACCAGGCGCACGCCCTGGGAGACGAGGAGTCGCTCGACGTCGTGGTGCAGGCGGCCCTCGATCCCGCCGATCCGATTTCGCTGAGCGTCAAGGTCGAGGCGGGCCTCCATGTGGGACAGACCCATACCGTCGATGCGGTGCGCGAAGCTCATGGCCCCGCCAGTGGCGATCATCGTCTTGGACGGGATGCAGTCCCACAGGTGCGCAGCGCCACCGAGCACATCGCGCTCGACGAGGGTGACGTCGGCACCCAACCGGGCGGCATGGGTGGCCGCCGTGTTGCCCCCGGGCCCCCCGCCGATGATGACCAGCTTGACGGTCATCTCAGCGCGCCGGGTGATAGGTGCCGAAGACGTCGGCCAGGACGTCGCTGACCTCGCCCAGCGTGGCTCGCCGCTTGAGGGCCTCCTTCATCGGCGGGAGGATGTTGTCGGTTCCCTTCGCCGCCGCCGCCAGGTCTTCCATGGCGGCGCGCAGCGCCGAGGCGTCTCGGTCCGCCCGGGTCTTGCGCACCCGTTCGACCTGGGCGGCCTGGAGGGCGGGATCGATGGGGAACACCTCGACGGGGTCAGGCTGGTCGTCGTGGTAGCGGTTGACGCCGACGATGACCTTCTCCGAGGCGTCGACGGCCTTGGTGTAGGCGTAGGCGGCGTCCTCGATCTCGTCGGCCATGAACCCGCTCTCGATGGCGGCCACCGCCCCGCCCATGGCATCGATCTTCTCCAGGTACTCCCAGGCGGCCACCTCCACCTCGTCGGTCAGCGACTCGATGAAGTAGGAGCCGCCCAGGGGGTCGGCGGTGTCCACCACACCGGACTCGTTGGCCACGATCTGCTGCGTGCGCAGGGCGATGCGCGCCGCCCGGGCCGTGGGCAGGCCGAGTGCCTCGTCGAAGCCGTTGGCGTGGAGGCTCTGCGTCCCTCCCAGCACGGCTGCCAGGGACTGAAGGGTGATCCTGGCGATGTTGTTCTCGGGTTGCTGGGCGGTCAGCGTCGACCCCCCGGTCTGGGTGTGGAAGCGCAGCAACGTGGCCTTCTCGGTCGTGGCTCCGAAGCGATCGGTCATGATCTGGGCCCACATGCGCCGAGCGGCCCGAAACTTGGCCACCTCTTCGAACAGGTTGTTGTGGGCATTCCAGAAGAAGCTGAGCCGGGGGGCGAACTCGTCGACCGAAAGCCCGGCGTCGACGGCAGCCGACACGTAGGCGACGCCGTTGGCCAAGGTGAAGGCGATCTCCTGGACCGCCGTCGATCCCGCCTCGCGGATGTGGTAACCGGAGATGGAGATGGTGTTCCAACTCGGCAGCTCGGTCCGACAGTAGGCGAAGATGTCGGTGATAAGGCGCATGGACGGACGGGGCGGGTAGATGTAGGTGCCCCGGGCCACGTACTCCTTCAAGATGTCGTTCTGGATCGTCCCGCCGAGCCTGGCCAGGTCCGCACCCTGCTCCTCGGCCACCAAGGCGTAGAGGAGCAGCAGGGTGGAGGCGGTGGCATTGATGGTCATCGACGTCGTCACCTTGTCGAGGGGGAGGCCGTCGAGGAGGATCCGCATGTCGTCGATGGAGTCGATGGCCACGCCGACCTTGCCCACCTCGCCCTCCGCCCGCTCGTGGTCAGAGTCGTAGCCCATCTGCGTGGGGAGGTCGAACGCACAACTCAGACCGGTGCCGCCAGCGGCCAGCAGCTGCTTCCACCGCTCGTTGGTCGACTCGGCGTTGCCAAAACCGGAGTACTGGCGGATGGTCCATGGACGGCCCCGGTACATCGTTGGGTAGATCCCTCTGGTGAATGGCGCCGATCCGGGTTCGCCAAGCCTGGTGGCCGCGTCCCACCCGCCGAGATCGCCGGGGGTGTACACCGGGCGGATCTCGATACCAGAATCGGTGAAACGGTGCTCGCTGGCCATGGGTGTCCAGCGTAATAGGGGCCGCCTGGAGCATCTGGGTTCGGGTCCGGCCGGAGGCGCCGCTGCCGGGGAAGGAGGACAGCGGTGAACGCCGGCGCTCATTGGCGACCCGCATCTCGGCCACCCTCACGGAAGCTGCCACCCTGGCCTGGAAGGGCGCCCGGCAGTTAGCAGCCGAGCCTCTCGGCGAGCTCGACGAACCCGGTGACGGTGAGGTCGCTGGTGATGTCTCCCGCCTTGTCGGCGACGCGATTGGGACCCTTCTCGGCCGGCCGTTCGACGAAGGCGGTGCGCAAGCCGGCGGAGCGCGCGCCATCGATGTCCCATGCGTGGGCGGCGACCATCATCACCTGCGCCGGGGCAACATCGAGCAGTCCCGCAACAGCGTGATAGACGCCGGGGTCGGGTTTGTAGGTCCGGGCGAGTTCGGCAGACACGATGCAGTCGAAGGGCAGGTCAGCCACCTTGAGGAGATGGGTGAGCAGCGCGAAGCCGCCATTGGACAGCGCAGCGAGAACATACCGGGATCGGAGCCGGGTGAGCCCGGCGATCGAGTCATCCCAGGGGGGGAGTCGGTGCCAGGCTCGGACGAGCAGGGTGCGGGCCTTGTCGTCGAACGCGTCGCCGACGCCGTGGACGTCGAGGAGCTGGTCCAAGGTCTCACGGTGCAGGGTGTCGAGGTACACCCACTCCCGTTCACCGCTGCGCACCTGAGCCATGGACGGCAAGGAACGGTCGCGCCACTCGTCGGCGAACTCGCCGCCGTCCAGCGGCGCACCGCTGTTTGCGGCGATCTCGGTGACCTGGTCAGCGACGCCGGTGCGCCAGTCGACCGTGGTACCGAAGATGTCGAAGGCGAGCACGGTGATCTGATCACCGGTCTGCTGGGGCATCACGGGCTTTCCTCCTGGATCGGTCTCAATGCCCGAGCGCACCTGACGGGCGGATGATGGACGTCAGGCTGGACAGGGGGAAGCTGATCGTCGTCGGCCTCGAGCGCACGGTGAAGGTCACCTGGAGGGACTGGTCGTCGACGGCCCACACGGAAAATGCCTTCTCCGTCGCCGGGGCGGCCGCCCGGGCGTCGCCCTGGCTGGCCCCTCCCGCCTCCAGTTGGGCCACGGCGGTGGCCGACAGCTGGTTCAGGTATCCGGGTTGGAGCAGGTCGGGGAGCATCACCGCCACCCCTCTCTGAGTGTCCAGGGTGGCCGTGAGACCACCCCGCCCGGTGCAGGTCCATCGGAACGACAGGACCGCGGTGTCGGTCCGCAACGTGGAGACCGCGCACCCCACGCCCTGGGGCACCAGGCTCCGGGCGTCGCCCAGAAGTGCGGCGTTGATGGCCTGGGCCTTGGGCGTCCCGGACACCTGGGGGTACTGGACCTCGCCGAGACTGACCACCATGACAGGCACGGGCGGATGCGTCGGCACCGTCGACGCCGGCCCGACCGTCACCGGCACGCCAATGGCCGGGGTGTCGCCCCCGCCACCGCTGCCGCAGCCGGCAAGGCCCAGGACCCCCAGCAGCACCACCGCGACGGTCGAGGGGCGGCGGGTCCGGCGGGGCATCCGGGCAAGGGTAGTGATCCACCCCTCCCCCCGTGCCACCGCCCCCGGATCAGGCCGGGGAACCCGCAGCAGCAGGGGCGGAGATGGGGTGGGGCATGCACAGCTCGTCGTAGTCGGCGATGACAAGGTCGGCGCTGGGGATCGAGCAGGTGGCACACTCCGGGTCGCGGTTGACCTTGAAGGTCCGGAAGCTCTCCTCCAGGGCGTCGTAGGCCAGCAGGCGCCCGACGAGGGGATCGCCGAGGTCGAGGAGCACCTTGATGGTCTCCATGGCCTGGATGCTGCCGATGATGCCGGGCAGCACGCCGAGGACGCCAGCCTCCGCGCAAGAGGGAGCCAACTCGGCGGGCGGCGGCTCGGGGACCTGGCAGCGGTAGCACGGACCCTCATGTGGCAGGTACACGGCGGCCTGGCCCTCGAAGCGGAAGATGGAGCCGTGGACGACGGGGATGTCAAGCTTCACGGCCGCGTCGTTGACCAGGTACCGCGTCGGGAAGTTGTCCGTGCCGTCGAGGATCACGTCGTAGCCCTCGAAGATGGACATGATGTTGTCCGCACCGAGGCGGACGTCGTAGGTGACCACGTTGACGTCGGGGTTCATCCCGGTCAGGGTCTTCTTGGCCGAGTCGACCTTGCGCTCGCCGACCCGGTCCATGTTGTGGAGGATCTGGCGTTGCAGGTTCGATTCGTCGACGACGTCCATGTCGATGATGCCGAGCGTCCCCACACCGGCGGCCGCCAGGTACAGGGCGGCCGGGGACCCCAGCCCGCCGGCACCGAGGAGCAGGACCTTGGAGTCGAGGAGCTTGGCCTGGCCCGCTGTCTCGACCTCGGGCAGCAGCAGGTGGCGCTGGTAGCGGTTGCGCTGCTCGGGGGTCAGGCTGACCGGGGCCTTCCAGTCCCGGCCCTCGTCCTTCCACTTGTTGAAGCCGCCGGCCATGGAGGTGACGTCGCCGTAGCCGAGCTGGGCCAGGCTGTCAGCGGCGAGTGCCGAGCGGGTTCCGCCGGCGCAGTAGACCACGATGTGGGCGTCGTGGTCGGTGACACGGCCTTCGATCTGACTCTCCAGGTGACCCCGGGGGATGTGGACGGCGCCAGGTAGGGCGCCCTGCTCGTACTCGTCGGGCTCCCGCACGTCGAGGACCACGGTCCCCGGCTTGGCCACCTCCTCGGCCGCGCCGGCCGTGTCCACCTCGCGGATGCGGGCCTTGGTCTCTTTGAGCAGGTCACGGAAGCTGGGCATCGATTTCCTCACTGGTTGCCGTACTGCACTGTGTGTCCTCAGACACGCAGTAAAACCCTACTTCGCGGGTCGCCATTCCCGCCCGCCCATAACCTGACGTCCGTGCAGTTCGGAGAGGTCCTTCGCCAACGTCGGATGTGCCGCGACTTCCTCGACCGCCCCCTCCCGGCGGGGACCGTCGACCGACTGCTGGTTCAGGCCCGGCGAGCCCCGTCCGCCGGGCACACCCAGGGCTGGGCCTTCGTGGTCCTCGAGGGCGCGGAGCAGACGGCCATGTTCTGGTCCCACGACGCCGATCCGGCCTGGCTGGCCGACCCGAACCATCCCGGCCTGCTGCGCGCCCCGGTCATCATCGTGCCCCTGGCCAGCGAAGCGGCCTACGTCGAGCGGTATGCGGAGGCCGACAAGCGAGCCGGCGGTGGTCCCGAGGTGTGGGACGTTCCCTACTGGCTGGTTGACACCGCCTTCGCCACCATGGTCCTGCTCCTGGCCGCCGCCGACGAAGGGCTGGGTGCGTTGTTCTTCGCCCTCCACGCTGAACCGGCGGACCTGCTGGGCGCCCTGGGCGTGCCCGACGGCTGGCAACCGCTGGGGGCAGTGGCGCTCGGCTGGCCGGCGCCCCGAGCCCGCCCGTCGCCCTCCGCGGGTCG
>JALYZO010000103.1 GCA_030945745.1 Actinomycetota bacterium | reverse complement strand
GAGCCGATGGCGAAGCCCTTGGTGATGGCCTTGGTGGTGTTGCCCACCGCGTCGAGGCTGACCATGATTCGCTCGGGCTCGCCGGAGAACTCCCCGGTCATCTCAGCGATGCCCGCCGCGTTGTCGGAGACGGGGCCGAAGGTGTCCTCGGAGACGACGATGCCAGTGGTGGCCAGGAGTCCGAGGCCGGACAGTGCGACCAGGTAGAGCGAGAACTCGATGTTCCCGTTGCCCAGGCCGATCGACACGGCGATGGCGATGGCGATGGAGACGATGGCGGGCACCGACGACTCCAGCCCGGAGCTGATGCCGGAGAGCACGGTGGTGGCCGGGCCGGTCCTGGCCGCCTCGGCGATGTCGCGCACCGGAGCGGTCTCCGTCGAGGTGTAGTACTCGGTGATGCGGCTGGCCACCTGGCCGAGCACCACGCCGGTGAGCACGGCCAAGAAGATCTTCAGGTCGTGGACGTAGAACTGGGCGACGAAGAACGTACCCACGATGGTGATGGCCGCGGACAGCATGAAGCCTCGGTTGATGGGGGCCATGGCCGTGCGGTCCTTGGGGCTGGCCTTGACGCTGAACACACCCACGATGGACGCCAGGATGCCGATGGCCGGCACGATGAGCGAGAACACCAGGCCGATCGCCGGGTTCTTGCCGATGGACACGAATGCGTTGTGGGCCAGCAGCAGGGTGGCAACCAGGATGACGCCGTAGGACTCGAAGAGGTCGGCGGCCATGCCCGCGCAGTCACCGACGTTGTCGCCCACGTTGTCGGCGATGGTCGCCGCGTTGCGGGGGTCGTCCTCGGGGATGCCGGCTTCGACCTTGCCCACCAGGTCGGCGCCGACGTCCGCCGCCTTGGTGAAGATGCCGCCGCCGACACGCATGAACAGGGCCAGCAGGGAGCCACCGAAGCCGAAACCGATCAGGATCGCGGTGGCCGTGTTCTGGGCCAGCATGACGATGACGGTGGCACCGAGGAGCCCGAAGCCGACGACGAACATGCCGGTGACGCCACCGGTGCGGAAAGCGACGCGCAGGGCGTCGGCCAGCGAGCCGCTCCTGGCCGCCGCCGCCGTACGCACGTTGCCCCGCACGGCCACGCTCATGCCGATGAAACCGGTGAGGCCGGACAGGGTGGCGCCGAGCAGGAACGCCAGGGTGCGGAAGACCCCCGACGGTACGAAGCCGAGCGCCGTGTGGTGGGTGGTGGAGTTGACCACCTTGGTGGAGGTGACGAAGACCAGCACCGCCAGGGGGATGATGATGATCCCGATGGTCCTGAACTGGCGCTTCAGGTAGGCCAGCGCCCCCTCCTGGATCGCCTTGGCGATGGCGATCATGCTGGGCGTCCCTTCGTCGGCGGCCAGCACGCTGCGCATCAGGTACACGGCGGTGAGCAGGGCGGCCACCCCGCATGCGGCGGCGAAGATCAACCAGATCCACTCGGTCTGGTGCAGCTTGAATGCCTGGTAACCGCCTTCAGCAGCCATTACTCGGTTCATGCCGACTTCTCCTCCCGGCCTTGAGGGCCTGATCGTCTGGCGGTCTTCGGCTCGTCGGCCTTCCGGGCCGGCGAGACCGGGGCAGCCCGGGTGATGTCACGTACGAGGATCTGGCGGGCCACCTTCTCCCCGAGGGTGCGGTCCAACCGGTCGACGGACACGACGAGCGGTCCGTCGAAGGGGTGCTTCTCGCGAACCTCCACCACGACACCCGGTCGCAGGCCGAGCCCGTCGAGGAAGATGGCCACGTCGGGATCGGTGGATCCCGGCAGGGCCACCGTGGCCCGGTCCCCGGCTTCGAGGTCGTACAGCGGCGGCATCTCGGGGAGCCCCTCACTGCCACTCCCCGGTATCGGAAAGCCATGCGGGCACGTGGCCGGACGGTCCAGGGCCACGTAGAGCCGCTCGGCCACCTCGTGGGGCAGCTGGTGCTCGAAGATGGGCGCCAGACGGTCGGCCTCGGACCAGCTGTAGCCCAACATGTCAGCCAGGAAGCGTTCCACCACACGGTGCCGGCGGACGACGGTCATGGCCAGCTTGCGTCCCTCTTCGGTCAGCTCGACCCCTCGGTAGGGGGTGTGCGACACCAGGCCCTGGTCCGCCAGCCGCTTGATGGTGGCGGTCATGGTCCCCGGTGCCACGTG
The DNA here is from genome assembly GCA_030945745.1 of Actinomycetota bacterium. Classification (GTDB taxonomy): domain Bacteria; phylum Actinomycetota; class Acidimicrobiia; order Acidimicrobiales; family Palsa-688; genus JALZAH01. Next base: position 2,095 of record JALYZO010000103.1, on the reverse strand, counting down.
CAGCGAGGTCGCCAGATCGCCCGTCCTGGCGGCATCGTCTCCTGCGGGGGGCGACGTCAACCGCCAGATGGACTTCAACGTCTCACGTTCGGACTTGTTGAGGGCCGCATCCATGATTTCGACGGACGGGACCATAAGTTTTCATGTGACAAAAGTCAAGACCGCAACGGCCTGAACCGGCGGTGCGTCGCTCAGTCATCCTCGGACAGGACCGCACGGAGGATCTCCACGGTCATGTCGTTGGTGTCGCCCGACGGGCCGCCGAAGAGGATCAGCCGGGCGCTGGTGCCGGCGTCGGTGGCCACGAAGAGGACATCGTCGACCAGGGTCCGGATCAGCGGGATGCCGAGGCCCCGCTCGAAGTTGAGGCGCTCAGGGTCGGTGACCGGCGGGTGCTCCGAGAGGCGTTCTGGGTCGAAGCCGGGGCCCCGGTCGTCGACGTGGACCTCCAGGCGTTCCGGGGCCTCCACCACCCGGATCGTGACCGGAGCCTCGACACCTGCGGACCGATGGGCCTCCATGGCATTGGTGCATGCCTCTGACACCGCCAGCTTCAGGTCATCGAGCCGCTCGTCGACCAGAGCCCGCCGGGCGGCTGCCAGGGACGACACCACGAGGCGAACGATGGCGACGTACTCCGGCCGGGCCGGGATCTCCAACTCGAGAACGGTCTCCACGGCGCCGGCGCTCAGTTCGCCGTCGCTGCTTCCACCGAGTCCTTGATGGAGAACACCTTGGTCAGGCCGGTGATCTCGAAGACCTTGAGGATGCGGCTCTGTGTGCAGACCAGGCCCAGGTCGCCGTCGTGGCTGCGCAGTCGCTTGAGGCCGCCGACGAGCACACCAAGGCCGGTGGAGTCCAGGAAGTCCACGCCCTCGAGGTCGACAATGATCTGACGCTTCCCTGCGGTGGCCAGCTCAACGAGCTTCTCCCGGAGGCGAGGAGCGGTGTAGACATCCACCTCGCCCTTGACGGCCAGCACGGTGTACGGCGACCGGCTGTCGTCAACTTCCAACCCGAGATCCATGACGTGTGTCCTTCCTTGGGCTCCTGCGGGGCGCCGGGTGCCCCGGACCCTAACAAGGTACTGAGTCCTAGCCCGCTTTCGGAGCCGGGCCCGCCAGGTAGATGACCCGCCGGGAGATGTTGACGGCGTGATCTCCCAGACGCTCGAAGAAGCGGGCGACCAAGGCCATCTCCATGGCGACCGGCAGGGCCATGCGCCCGGAGGCCAGCTCGGCGGTCAGCGAACTGTGCAGCTCGTCCATCTCGTCGTCGCGCTCGGCCAGGTGGCCGGCAGCCACAGGGTCGCGTTCGGCAAATGCCTCCGCCGTGCAGCGCCACATGTCCGTGCCCACCGAGCCCATCTGCTCGATCAGCCCGCGGGTGCGAGGCGTCAACTCCTCCCGAAGGCCCTGCGCCCCGCGACGGGCGATGTGCTCGACTAGGTCGTGGCTGCGTTCCAGCTCGGGAACGATCCGCAGCACCGACAGCAGGAACCGCAGGTCCCGGGCGACGGGGGCCTGCAGGGCCATCTGGTTGTTGACCAGCTCCTCGACATCCAGGTAGAGGGTGTCGATCAGGACTTCGCGCTCCATGAGGAGCCTGGCCACCTCGCGGTCCCCGGACAGGAGGGCGTCGGTCGCCGCAGCCAGACCCTCCGCCACAAGGGCAAACAGCTGGATCACCTTGCCCTCGATCTCCTCCAGGCGCCGGTGATAGGCCACACGGAGCTCCTCGGCCATGCCCGATGCTACCCCGGTGGGGACAGGTCGTTCCCCGCTCGGACCACCGGTGGCCATTGGCTCCATTGGATCTGCATCGGTCGCTTCTGCCGGCGATGTGCAGGCCGGGAGGCGCCGACGCCCTGAGCCGCCCCGAAGCGGGACACGGCACCTCGCAGGTACAGAAGGTGTGCGGCCAGGGCCAGGAGCAGCAGCCCGGCGGCGATCAGCGCCTCTCCGTGCATGTTGGAGGCGTGTCCGGCCTTGCGCGCCCCGAGGGCCCCCAGCGCCCTCGAAGGGGTATGTGGCCCGTAGCCGAAGGTGCCGGATCCGGGATCGACCGTCGTCGTGGGAGCCGTCGCCAACCCGGG
>JALYZO010000079.1 GCA_030945745.1 Actinomycetota bacterium | reverse complement strand
CCTCCGCCAACTTGTCTAGTTCGGCGGACCAGAAGACCATCACGGTGAGCCCGCCGACGGCCTCATCGTCGACGGGCATCTCGAACCAGGATCTCTCCCCGGGGATCGTCGGCAACCTCTCGGGCTCTGCGGTGGTGAGCACCACCAGGGTCTCCGTCGGTGGTGGCCGGGTGCTGGTTGCCGCGCCTCCCACGGTGACCCCGCCAGGCAACCCCGTGCAGTACTCCTGCTCGGTGTCGCCCCTCCCCTCCTACTGTGACAGCCTGGTCAACGTCGCCAGCGTGGACGGATCATCCCTGGGTGGCAACACCTTCGTCGCCGGATCAGGCAATGAGACCTTCGGTGACACCGGTTTCTCGGCGACCGACGCCATCGACTTCTCCAATGTGGCGACCAGCGGTACGACGCCCCTGACCGTGAATGCCTCCGGTGCCCCCTTCAACGGCGTGGCCAACGACACCGGGACGGTCGGTTCCGTCACCTACGACTTCACTCGGGGCGGCTCGAACTTCACGACCTTCACCGGCTCGTCGAACGGCAACACCACCTTCCTGGCCGGGGGCGTCCCCAACTACACGTTCACGGGGAACAGCACGGCCACCGACTCGATCGACTTCTCCTCGGTCCGCTCCGGCGTGACCGTCGACCTCTCCGCAGGGCCCACGCCGTCGCCACCTGTGAAGAACGTCAGGCTGGCCGCGGGCCAGGACAGCATCGTGGGGCTGACCAACGTCGTGGGATCCAGCGCCGGCAACAACCGGTTCATTGCTGGACCGTCAGCTACCTACAACTTCACGGGCAATGGCAACGGCAACACCTTCGATGGCGGGGCCCCGCCGGGCGTGGGCCAGACGCCCGGGATCGACGTGTTCTCCAGCAACGGCAGCAACAACACGTTCAAGGCCGGCACCGGCAGCGCCACGTTCAACGACGCCGGCTCCAACAACAAGATCGACTTCCGCGGCCTCCCGGGCAGCGTGACGGTCGACGTGGCCGGCGTGCAGGTCGGGGGCACCCTCAACAACACGGCGACCTCGGATGCGTCCACCTACACGTTCACCACCTTCGGGACGGCACCGACCACCTTTGAGGGTGCGGCTGGCGGGACCACCTTCTATGCGGGCACGGCAGCGGACACCTTCAACGGCCACGGAGGGGCGGCGACCCCCGACACGCTGAGCTTCGCCTTCACCTCATCTGCGGGGCCTCTTGCCGTCTGTGTGGCGGCCGGGACCGGGTGTTCGGCGCCGGGCCAGGCCGTGCTGGGCTCGGTCAAGGAGCCGTTCTCCGGCATCGTCACCTTCAATGGTCTGGCCAACGGCAACACCACGTTCGTGGCCAACGGGAACGGCGGCTACACCTTCGCGGCCACGGGCACCAACAATGCCGCCGACTTCTCCGCTGATCCGAACCCGATCAACGCCGACCTGGGGATGGGCACCGTCCAGGTCAACTCGGCCACCTGCACACCGTTGTCCAACTGTGACACGATCAGTGGTGTCACCTCCGTGCTGGGGTCCCGCGGCGGTCACAACACCTTCGTGGCCGGAAGTAGCAATGAGACCTTCGGTGACACCGGATCCGCTCCCGGTACCGGCCAGGACACGGTCGACTTCTCGAACGTGGTGACGAGCTCGTCGACGCCGCTCACGGTGAACGTGTCGGGCACGCCGGTCTCGGGAGTGGGGACCAACAACGCCGGCGTGGGTCCGGTCGTGTACTCCTTCTCCAACCGGGGGACGAACTTCACCAACTTCACCGGCTCCCGGTACGGCTTCACGAAGTTCGTCGCCGCCGGGGCTTCAGGCGGGTACTCGTTCTGCGCTACCGGCCCGGCGCCAACCTGCGGAACAGTCCCGGTCCCTGGGGACACAGCGGACTTCTCCGCCAACCTCAGCGGGGTCACGGTCAACGTCTCCCCCAGCACGGAGAACGGCCTGGCCACGGGAATGGCATCAGTAGGCGCTGCGACCCCGGACACCGTGATTGGCATGACGACGATCATCGGGTCCCCGTTCGGGGCCAACACCTTCTTCGGCGGGCTCACCGGCACCACGTTCACGTCGACCGCGGTGAACAACACCGTGTCCTATGTCGGCCTGGGTGCCTTGGCCCCTCGCAGCGCGGGGGTCAACGTGGACCTGACCGGCAACCATGTTCGCCTGCTGTGCCTAGCGCCGTGCAACCCGGCGACAGCCCCAGCCCTCCCCAACCAGACCGACACCTTCAGCTTCTCCTCCGGTGGTGGTCTCACCGTTCAGGGGTCTCCTGGGAGCGACACCTTCGTCATCGGCACCACGTCGGTCAACCTCAGCGGAGGGGGTGGGAAAGACACCTTGGACCTCAGCCAGATCCCGGCGTCGGGGACCACGGGGGCAACGGTTAGCCTGGCCGGCCCGATCGGCACGGTGACCGGTCCCAGCATCGGAGGCGTGACGTTCAGCGCCAACTGCCCCTCCTCGATGGCCAGCGATCTGTGCGTGAGCACCGTCAACGGTTCCCGCCATGACGACACGATTGCCCCGTCCGCGACCAGCCTGGGCGTTGGTAACTTCCTGACCGTCACGGGCAACGGGGGCAACGACACTTTGGACCTCTCCGCCGTACCGACCGTCGCGGTCATCACCATGCCCCTCGGCTCGGCCAAGGGCACCGTCGCCGCCAAGCCGGCAGGGGCCACGGCGATCACCTTCACCGGCATCCCCAATGTGGTCGGGACCAGCGGCACCACCACCGGCGGTGACACCTTCACCGTGGGATCCGGGACCGGGGGCTTCACTGAGAACCAACAGCCGGGCACCTTGGACCTCTCCAAGGTGGGGACGGCCACCGCCGGTGTCACGGTGAGCGTCGGTCAGTCCGGCGGTGTCTCCGCCGGGACGGTCACCAGCTCCCCGACGCTGGGCGTCAATGACACCTTCACCAACTTCGCCACGTTCACCGGCACCATCGGCCCCGACACGTTCAAGCAGTCCGGTGGGGGCACCTACGCCTTCAACGGCGGTCCTGGGAGCAACATCCTGGACCTGTCCAACGCGCCGACCGGTGTGATGGTGAACCTGACCGCTCCGTCCCCCGGCTGCAGCAGCGGGGCGAACGACGGCACGGCCATCGGCAGCGGGGTGAACGACACGTTCAGCTGCATCATGCAGGTCATCACCGCAGGAACCCAGATCTTCACCGCCTCACCCGGGCAGACGGCCACGCTGAATGGGGGTGGGAGCGGGACGTTGGAGTTGATAGGCGATCCGAACGGGAAGGGTGCCACCGTCACGCTCCCCGTGAACGGTGGCACGGGCAGCGTGAGGGGCGACGGGTACAACTTCGACTTCACCGGCATGTCCACCATCGACGGCACCCCCAACAACGACCTGTTCATCCCGGGGACCGGCAACGTGACCATCATGGGTGGCGGGGGGGCCGACGGGGTCAGCTACAAGGGGGCTCCGGGCCCGGTGGTGGCCAACCTGTCCAACTCCAGCTACACCATCCCGACCGGCTTCGCTGGGGCCGGGACGTCGGTGGCGCCGTTCACGGCCACGGGAGGCTACGGCGGCACCATCATCATGGCCGGGATCTCCAACCTCATCGGCACCACCCGGTTCAATGACATCCTGGTCGGCGGCTCCGGGCAGGGCAGCCTGATCAGCGGCGGCACCGGCAATGACCGCTTCGTGCTCAGCGGCGGGGACACCTTCGTCAGCGGCGGAACCGGGAACGCCACGACCCTGGACATGTCGCTGCTCCCCGGAACCGTCACCTACAACCTGGGCAACCCCGCCCCGCAGAACATCGGTCTGGGTTCCGGCACGCTCACCGTGGTGCCGGGCAGCATCCACACGGTCATCGCCTCCGCAGGGGGGAGCCAGCTGTCGGCCGGTGACGGCAACATCACCTTGATGGGAGGTCCCGGCAACGACTGGTTGGCGGCCGGCACCGGCAACCAGACGTTGATCGGGGGCGGGGGCAGCGACACGTTGGTGGCCGGGGTCGGCAACGACACCCTCCAGGGCGGAGCCCAGCCGGTCACCTTCGTGGCCGGCCAGGGCACCGACACCCTGACCAGCACAGGCAACGGGAACACGCTCTCCTACGCTACGGCGACGTCCGGGGTGCAGGTCAACCTGTCCAGCGGGCTGTTCATCGTGCCGCCCACCGAGCCCATGGGCGGGACGGTGCTCCAAGCCATGTCCGCCACCGGAGGCGCCGGTGCCACCGTGAACCTGGCCCAGGCCAACATCACAACCGTCGTCGGGTCCGCTCAGCCCGACATCTTGGTCACCGGGGGTAGCGGCGATGTCATCTTCGGCGGTGGAGGCAACGACCTCCTCGTCATTGCCGGTGGCAACAACACGCTCAACGCAGGCACCGGATCGGTCACCCGTTTCCTCTTCGAGGGTGCGGGCAGCAACGTGATCAACGGCGGCGGCAAGGCCACGGTTGACTTCTCCCCCGCTCCCGCAGGGGTGACCGTCAACCTGCAGAGCGGCAACGCCGTCGGCGGCTTCGGCGGCTCCCAGAGCCTGACCGGCGTGCTCAACGCCATCGGGACCAACTTCAGCGACGTCCTGATCGGCGGGCCACCGGGCGGGACCCTCATCGGGCTGAACGCCTCGACAAACGGAGGGGATCTGCTGCGGGCCGGCCCCATCGGCGGTGACACCTTGATCAGCGGCGGGACCGGCAACGACACGTTCTGTGCCGAGACCGGCTGTGGAGGCAACACCCCCTCGGGCGGCAACAACACGATGGTGGGCGGCAGCGGCAACGACACGTTCTTCGTCCGCAACGGCCAGTTCGACAACGTCGACGGCGGCGGGGGGCTCAACCAGGCCCACGCCGATCCCTTCGACAACCTGACCAACATCCAGACCATCCTGCCGTGATGGCCACCCCCGCCCACCCCTCTCCGGAGGTCAGCAGCTGATGGCCGCTGTCGTCGCCCTCAAGGTCGACAACAACCTGACCGTTGAGCCGGGGCAGACCGCCACCGGCGAGCTGAGCCTGGCCAACACCGGGACGATCGTCGAGCAGTTCACCATCTTGGTCCTCGGCGAAGCGGCCGAGTGGACCCAGGTCGAGCCGCCCGTCGTCTCGTTGTTCCCCCAGGCCCAACAGGTCGTCACCCTCCGCTTCAGTCCGCCCCGGGTCCACACCACGCCGAACGGGTACGTGGAGTTCGCCGTCAAGGTCATCCCCTCCAACGAGCCCGAGGAATCGGTGGTCGAGGAAGGGGCCATCAACGTCGGCACGTTCCACGACGTCACCGCCGAGCTCGTCCCTCGGGTGGCTACGGGGCGGTTCACCGGCAAGCAGCGCTTGGCGGTCGACAGTCGGGGCAATGTGCCCGTCCCGGTGGCGATCACCGCCATCGATGGCGCCGAGGCTCTCAAGTTCCGCGTGAGGCCATCGAAGATCACCACCGCGCCGGGCGAGGCTCGGTTCTCCCGGGTGAGCATCAGGCCGCGCCAGCGGTTCTGGAAGGGCTCCCCGCAGCAGAAGCCGTACCAGGTGCAGGTGGCGGCCGGGGAAGACAAGCCGGTGGTCCTAGATGGCGCCTTGACCCAGAAGGCGGTCCTGCCCAAGTGGCTCCTGCCGCTCCTGCTCCTCGCCGCGCTGCTCCTCCTCCTGTGGTTCTTCGTCCTCCGGCCCATCGTCAAGTCGACGGCCGTCAACGCCAACGCCGCGGCTCTGGCCGCCCAGGCTGCCCAGACGCGATCGCTGTCCGGCCAGCTGGCAGCCACCAAGTCCTCACTGGCCGCCCTCTCCGGAGCGAAGCCCGGCGCGCCAGTACCGGCGCCCGGCGCCCCAGCACAGGGCGCGTCAACCACGGCCACGGCCACGACCGAAAAGGCAACGACATCGACCGCGACGACGAAGCCGGGCACGCCGGCACCCGGGGCGCCGGCACCCGGCCCGCCGCCCGCGCCGGGCCCCGGTGGTCCGACGTCGTTCAGCGGTCCCAACGATGGCCGCATCGAGGTGGTGGCAGCGCCCGGTCAGCAGAAGTCCATGTCGTCACCGGTCGTCGGCCCTGGAAGCACGTTGACGGTCACCGATGTGGTCCTCGAGAACGTTGGCAGCGGGGCTGGCCAGGTCCGCGTGCAGCGAACCCTGGGCGTCAACAAGTCCCAGGATCTGCTGGTCGAGAACCTGGGCAGGGTCGGCGCAGGACTTGAGTTCCGCTTCAACACCCCGATGCAGTTCACCCCAGGCGAGGCGATGACCCTGCTCCTCGCCTGCAGCGGCCAGGAAGGCGCGTGCGAGGCGGGCGTCTACTACACCGGGCCGTTCACCCAGCCCATCCCGACCACAACGACGACCTTCCCGTAGGAGTCGTTACACTCGGCTGGTTGTCGTGAGCCTGCTGCGCCGTCATCGGGCGTAGCCCCAAGAGACGGGCTGGAGGGTATGGACAGCGGCAAGTCGGGGCGCAGCACGGGCGGCGGCGGTGGTGGGCCTCCCGGTCTGGTTCGCGACCGCCTGACGCTCCTGCTGGCTGACACCGCCACCTACCGGGTCGGCCTGGTCGTGGCCCCTGCGGGGTCCGGGAAGTCGACGTTGCTGGCGCAGATGGCCGCCGCCCACCCCGGCCCCGTGGCCTGGGCCGAGCCGGCCGAACCGGTCCCGCGGTCCGAGCCCGCCCTCATCGGGTGGTTGTGGACAGCGATCGGCCCGGCCGTCGCAGGCCGTGATGGCGCTCCCAAGACGATCGAAGAACTGGTCCGGGCCGTGGGGCGGGCAGGCCCCCCGCTGCTGGTCGTTGCCGACGACCTCCACCTGATAGAGGGCAGCGAGGCCGAGGCGGCCCTGGGCCGTCTGGTGGCCCGGCTGCCGCCCACCCTGCGGCTGCTCCTGGCGTCGAGGATCAACGTCGGTTTCGACCTGTCCCGCCTGCGGGTCTCCGGGTACCTCATCGAGATCACCCGCGAGGATCTCCGCTTCCGGACCTGGGAGGTCGAACAGCTCTTCGGCGACATCTACGGTGAGCCCCTCCCCCCCGAGGACGCAGCCGCCCTGACCCGGAGGACCGGGGGATGGGCCGCCTACCTGCAGTTGTTCCACCTGGCCACCGTCCGCAAGGCTCCCGCAGCGCGCCGCCAGGTGCTCGCCAGCCTGGACACCCGTTCCCGCCTCGTGCAGGACTACCTGACCCACCATGTCCTGGCCGACCTGTCGGAGGAGCTCGCCGACTTCCTCGTCCGTACCAGCGTGCTGCGCCGACCGACCGGCCCGATGTGCGACGAGCTGCTTGGGCGCCGCGCTTCTAGCGACCTGCTGGCCGAGCTCGAACGCCGACAGGTGATGACCGACCGCGTCGATGCCGCCGCGGACACCTACCGCTACCACGCCGTCCTCCTGTCCTACCTGGACGGCCGCCTGGTCGAGACCGTCGGCGTCGAGGGGGCCCGCCGTGAGCACCAACGGGCGGCGGCCCTCCTCGAGCGCGAGGGTTTCAGCGAGGACGCCGTGTCGGCCTACGCCCGAGCCGAGGACTGGGACGGCGTGGCTCGCCTCCTCGGGCATGGACACAGCGAGGTCACGGCGTTCGGTGGCGCGTGGCTCGATGCGCTGCCGGCGGCGACGGTGGCATCCGATCCGTGGATGCTGATGGCCGTCGCCCGCCGCGCCCTCGCGTCGGGTTCCCTTGCTGAGGCTTCCCAGGCGCTACACGACGCGGCCGCCGTTGCCGGTTCTTCGGCGGTCGCCGCCCGGTGCCGGCGCGACCGTGCCCAGGTCAGCCCGTGGCTGTCTGGTGATCTGGCGATCGGGGCGGACTGGCTGAGCGTTCTTCGAGGCGCCACCCAACGCGACCCTGCCGCCGCCCGTCGGCGGGCCGCGGCATTGCCCGGCGCCGCTGGTCGTTTCTCCGAGGGCATGAGTGCTCTGCTGTCCGGCGACGTGTGGATCGCAGCCCGCATCCTGCGCGGGGTGGCGGCCCATGCTGACGCCACATCGGCCATGGCCGCCGGCGCCCAGGTGGCTGCGCTCGTCGCCGAGGGGATCGGTGGTCGAGCGCCGCGCCCCCACGTCCTGTCCCGGCTGCGCGACGAGGTGGACGCAGCCGACATCCCTTGGCTGGATCGGCTGATCCGGGCGCTCCTGGACGTAACCGGCCCAGGCCGCCTCGACGGCCTCCAGGCGCTGGCGCGGGCGTGCCGCGACGACGGAGACCGTTGGGGTGAGGCGGTGATGAGCCTCTTCGCCGGGGCGGGGGGCCTGGTCGCCGGCATCCCAGGCGCCGTAGCCTTCGAGGAGGCGGCGGAGGCGTTCGGCGCTCTGGGGGCGGGGGTGCTCCAGGCCTGGGCCGAGGCCTACCGCGCTCTGGCCCTCCTCCGGGCCGACGAAGCAGACCTGGCTGGCCGCGCCGCCCACCAGGCTCGGACCCTGTCTGGCCTGCGCGACGTGCCCGGAGCGGCCGGGGTTGCCGCGCTGGTGCTCGGTGCCGTCCTGGGCGACGACCACCATGCGGCGTGGGCGGAACCGGTGCTCGAGTCGCTCGGGCTGTGGGAGTCCCATCAAGCGTTGGCCCGGGTGACGTCGCCGGCCACGGCTGGCGGCCTGGTGGGGGTCGAACGGCCCGAGCCCCCGATGCGGTCCGCTCGAGACCCGCGGTCACCGTTGCACGAGGAAGCAACCCCCACTCGTCTGTGTTGTCTCGGTGGGTTCGCGCTGGTGATCGCCGGGCAACCGGTGGACGAGGCCGGGGCCAAACCCATGGAGCGAACCGCCCTCCATGTGTTGGCCATGCAGGCCGGCGAGGCAGTGCACCGGGAGCAACTTGTCGAGATGCTGTGGCCGGGCGCCGATCCCGACGCCGGTCGGCATCGGCTGCAGGTTGCCATCTCCGCCCTTCGGCGCCTGGTTGAACCCGACGTCGGCGGGCGTCCCCGCTACCTGCTGCGCGACGGAGACTCCTACCGCTTGGTCCTGGGGGACGGCGCCCTCGTCGATGTGTGGGAGCTCCGCGACAACGTCCGCGCCGCAGCCCGGGCCCGAGGGGCCGGCGACACAGACGGGGAGGCGGCAGCTCTGGCTTCGGCCGTGGCCGCCTACGGCGGCCCCCTCCTGCCCGGCGATGGGCCCGCAGACTGGGTGGTCGGGCCCCGAGCCACCGCCCAGGCGACTGCTGCGGGCGCCGCCGCCCGCTTGGCCACCCTGCGGCTGGAATCGGGCGATGCCGCTGGCGCCGGCGATGCCGCCCGGATCGGGTTGGAGATCGACCGCTTCCGCGATGACCTGTGGAAGCTCTCGATCGCTGCGGCCGAGCAGGCTGACCATCACGCTGAGGCCGGGCGCCTGCGGGTCGCGTACCGAGGCGTTCTCAGCGAGCTGGGCGTCAACGCACCCGGTGACTGAGGGGCTCGCGGTGTGATCCTCAGCCCGCCGCCTGCACGACGATCTGGCCGGCGGCGGTGATCTTGATGGTGCCGCCCAAGGTGCACACGCACGTCGAGTCGTTCGTCAGGGCGGCGACGCCGTTGACCAGGACCGTCGGCGAACCCGGGGCCCACGGGGCCACGATGGCCGGACGCACGGCGCCTGACCGGTGGGGTTCTTGGTGGCCGGAACCGGGGTCTTGCCCATCGGGCACATCACCATGGCCCCCGCGGTTACCAGGATGCCCATCGTCGCCACCCTTCCTCTCTGCCGAGGGGCCCGGCCTCCGACCGCTCGATGCTCTAGCGTAGGCCCTGTCAGGTCGCCGGCCAGGGCCCAAGGGGGGAACGGTGGGGCAGCGGAACTACCCGAAAGGGCAAAATCTCCCTGCCCGTTGAGTCAGCGTTGAGAGCCGGTTGAGGCCGGTGAGCCATGATGTGTCCAGGCTCGCCCAGTCCCGCCCGACGGGGCGAGCAGCCGGGGAGCAGGTGCCGAGATGAGTCGAAGGGGAGCAACAAGATCATGAGTGCGAGAACAAGCGTGTACGTGTACGCCGCCGATCCCGTCTCCGCCGCGGGGGTGGCCAGTGAGCTGCGCATCCGCCCCGAGCTGCTGGTCGTTTGCGAGAGCGACCTCGACCAGGCCCAAGTTGCCGTCGTGGTGGCCGACGAGCTCGACGTCACCACTATCCGAACGGTGCGGGCCATCCAACGCAACGGCTGCCCCCGGGTCGTCATGATCGTCACCCGTCTCGACGACGCCGGACTCCTGGCCGCCGTGGAGGCCGGGGCCTGTGGGATTCTGCGCCGCTCAGAGGCGGTAGCCGAACGGTTGGCGGAGACTGTCCACACGGCGGCCAAAGGTGATGGCTCGGTGCCGCCCGATTTGTTGGGCCGTTTGCTGGACCAAATGGGCCGCCTGCAGCGCCAGGTCCTGGCTCCCCGGGGCCTGTCGCTCAGCGGGTTCAGCGACCGGGAGGTGGACATCCTCCGGTTGCTGGCAGAGGGCTGGGATACGGCGGCGATCGCCGTCAAGCTCTCCTACTCGGAGCGGACGGTCAAGCAGGTCATCCACGACATCACCACCAGGCTTCAGCTGCGCAACCGATCCCACGCGGTGGCCTACGCCGTTCGCCAGGGCCTGATCTGACAGGTCGGGATCTGCGGGCCCGAGGGGACCGCAGCGTGTATCCGGTGATGCCCGTTCGGGCGACGGCAGCCACCCAAACGTCTGTCCTGTCTCCCGGCGCACGGCCGTACGCCAGCAACGATCATGGCCGACAATGATCAATGAGGTCGACGAAGCCCTGCGGACGCTGGTCAAGACCGACGTCGTCAATGGCACCGACGTCGAGGTCCTCTTCGACGCGCCGACCCGGGACTGGGCGTCCCGGCGCAACACACCCACGATCGACCTCTACCTCTACGACCTGCGTGAGGACACCAAGCGGCGCTCCGCGGGCATGTTCGAGCACCGCAACGAGCAGGGCCTGGTCACCGAGCGCAAGGCGTTGCCCCGCTACTTCAAGCTTGCCTACCTGATCACCGCCTGGACACAGCGTCCTGAAGACGAGCATCGGCTGTTGTCCGCCATCCTGGCGTGCTTCATGCGCTACGAGGTCCTCCCGCCCTTCGCCCTCACCCCGTTGCTCGCCGAGGTGGGGTTCCCATTGGCCGTCCAGATCGCCTACCCGCCACCGGAGGACCGTCAGGTGTCCGATGTGTGGTCGTCGGTGGGTGGGGACCTCAAACCGTCGGTCGACCTGGTGATCACCATGCCGATCCAACCCGAGCAGTTCTATGACGTCGCCCAGGCCGTCATGGCGCCGATGCGGTTGCGCTCCGTGGGGCACACGACGATGGAGATGGAAGACGATGACCGCCAGCTGGGGGACCACCAGATTGGCCACCGGGGTCCCAACGGGGCGACGGCGACGGCGCCTGACTCGGGCGGGGACGCCGCTCAGGCGGCGGCCGGTGCCGGTGACGAGACCAGCGCCCGACCCACGGTGGGGGCCAAGCCCCGGCCCCGCAAGAGCCCGCCGCGCTCAGAGCCGTGACCAGTGAGGTTCTGGCCGCCGGGACGCGCCAGGGCGACGGTAGTGCCGACGCAGTGCCGACGGTGACGACCGGATCGGAGCCCCATGGCGTGGTCGACCCCTCAGCGTCGTACCTGCTGGCCCGGCTCCGCATGGTCGAGGACCGGGTGAGGGCACTGGTGGCCCACCGACGCCAGGACGATCCGGCGCCCGACGACCCTTTCCGCGGCCTGTACCTCTCTGACGACCAGGTCGACCGAGTGCTGGCCGTGGAGCTCCCATCTCGGGTGACCGAGTGGGGTGACGACGCGCAGAGGCGCTCGTTGGAGGAGGAGGCCGACGCGTTCGAGGCGGCTGGCACGCCGATCCGGCTACGGGCCCTGGCCCGAACAGCCGACCTGAGCGAGCTCGAGGTCGACCTGCTGCTGCTGGCCCTGGCCCCGGATCTTGACAGTCGCTTCGAACGGTTGTACGGCTACCTCAACGACGATGTCACCCGCCGGCGAGCCACCATCGGCCTCGGGCTGGAGCTGTGCGGAGCATCGCCTTGGTTGGCGGAGGCTCGGGGCCGCCTCGCCGCCGAAGCCCCCCTCCTGCGCGCTGACCTGCTCCTGGTGGAGGAGACCGAGCGGCCTTACCTCTCCCGGTCGTTGCGGGTGCCCGACCGGGTGGCCGCCCACCTCTTGGGCGACGACCGCCCCGACCCTGCGGTGGCGGAGCTGCTCCGCCCGGACGTGGGGTTGCCGACGCACGCCGGCGTGGCGCCTCTAGCCGCGGCGGTGTCCGACGGGGCCCGGTTGGTGTACCTGCGCGAACGGGCCGGGTCATCGACACCGGCCTTGGCCGCTGCTGCCCTGCGGGAGGCGGGGCGGCGGGCCCTGGTCATCGACCTCGACCATGTGGGCTCGGCGGCCGACATCCCCGCAGTGGCCAAGCTCATCGGCCGGGAGGCGTTGCTCACCGGAGCCGGCGTGGTGGCCGGACCTCTCGAGGCGGTGCTCGAACGGGGGGCGGGGGCCGTCCGCGCCCTGGCCGATCTACCCGGGCCGGTCCTGTTGCACGGGCGGGCGGGGTGGGAGCCGTCGTGGAGCCGGCGGGTGCCCCTCGCAGTGGAGACGACGGCGGCGACCACCAACGAACGACTCGGTCAATGGGAGGCCAGCCTCGGTCCCATGGCCCCGTCGGACCTGGCGGGGGCGGACGTGACCTCGCAGTTCCTTCTCTCCGCGGATCAGGTGGCCCGGGCGGCGGCGGCCGCCCGCCTCCAGGCCAGTTTCACCGGACAGGACGTCAACGTCGGTCATCTCCGGGCGGGGGCCCGAGCGCAGAACGGCGCCGGACTCGAACGCCTCGCTCGGCGGATCCAGCCGGGCGTCGGTTGGGACGACCTGGTGCTGGCCCCGACGACCGAGGACTCGCTGCGGGAGCTCGCCGCCCGGGCCCGCCGGCGGGACCTGGTCCTCGACGAATGGGGGATGCGCCCCGGCGGCGGCCGAGGGCGGGGGATCACCATCCTCTTCGCTGGTGACTCGGGGACGGGCAAGACCATGTCCGCCGAGGTTGTCGCCCACGACCTCGGCCTCGACCTCTACACGGTGAACCTGGCCACCGTCGTCGACAAGTACGTGGGGGAGACAGAGAAGAACCTGGAGCGCATCTTCACCGAGGCGGATGGGGTGAACGCGGTCCTGCTCTTCGATGAGGCCGACGCCTTGTTCGGCAAGCGCTCCGAGGTCAAGGACGCCAACGATCGCTACGCCAACATCGAGGTCGCCTACCTGTTGCAGCGGATGGAGACCTTCGATGGTCTGGCCATCCTGGCCACCAACCTGCGAGCCAACGTCGACGACGCCTTCGCCCGCCGGTTGGACATGGTGGTGGACTTCCCGGTTCCCGACGCCGCTCAGCGCCTGGCGCTGTGGGACCGTTGCCTGGCGTCGGGCGTGCCCCGAGGGGCCGATCTCGACCTGACGTTCTGCGCCCAGGCCTTCGAGCTGTCCGGTGGCAACATCCGCAGCATCGCCATCACCGCCGCCTACCTGGCCGCCGACTCAGGGCGGCCGGTGTCGATGACCGATCTCATCCAGGCCATCCAACGCGAGTACCGCAAGCTGGGGCGCCTCGTCGTGGCCTCGGAGTTCGGGTCCTACTACCCGCTCATCGGCAACGAAGTCCGAGCAGGAGACCGGACGGTGTAGTTGAGCGGCGGCCCGCCGGCGATGTGAAAGACTGAGCGCAGAGATGTCGGGACCGGACAAGAAGATCGCTGAGAACCCAGGGCCCACCGCTGCCCCGACGCGCCAGGCTGAGAGCCAGCAGACCACGGACGCCATCCACGCCAGCGACGTCCCTGCCGCACAGGCCGGAGCCATTGACAGCGACGGCATGCTGCGCCTGCAGCAGACGGCCGGCAACGCAGCGGTGAGCTCGCTGATGGGGTCGCCTGCACCGACGCCCGGTGATCGGGTGCGCTCCGTGGTGAGCTCGCCGGGCCAGGCTCTCGATCACCAGACCAGCTCCGTGGTGGGATCAGCTCTGCGCCGGGACGTCTCGGGGGTCCGCTTGCACCAAGGCCCGGAGGCGGCGGCGTCTGCTCGCGCCGTGGGCGCCGAGCTGTACGCGTCGGGCCGCCACGTCGTGGCTCCCGAGGGCCTCGACACCCGCACCGACGAGGGGCTGTTCAAGACGGTCCATGAGCTCGTCCACATCGGCCAGCAGGCCGACGGCCCCGTGGCCGGTACGGTCACCGGTGACGGCCTGCAGATCTCCGACCCGTCCGACCGCTTCGAGCAGGAAGCCGATGCCGTGGCCGGCCAGGCGGTGGCTCACCGAGGCGGGTTCGACGGGGCCGGGAGCGTGGGCGGGGCCGGGTAGAGAGCGCCGGGCTGCCCGAAAGCGCAACGGGCGCTTCCCTCTGACCCGCCCTCGTGGCCCTAGCCGGTGAGCGGTCCGTGCGTCATGGTCTCGATGGGCCGTCCCCGAGGAGGATTTCTATGCCGACCTACCTGTCACCTGGTGTCTATGTCGAAGAGATGGAAGCCGGTGCCCGGCCCATCGAGGGTGTGGGGACGGCTGTTGCCGCCTTCGTCGGGGTGGCTTCGGCCGGTCCCTTCAACACGCCGACGTTGGTCACCAACTGGAGCCAGTACACGCAGAGCTTCGGTGAGTTCGTCGAGGGCTCCTATCTCGCCCAGTCGGTCTACGGCTACTTCCTCAATGGCGGTGGCGCGTGCTTCATCGTCAGGATCGGCGGCGACGGGGCTGCGCCACCCGCTCGTGCGGAGCTGACCACCACCACGACCGGCAGCGGCGGCGGAGCTTCCGCCAACGTCGGTGCCTACCGGGTGCAGGCCCTGGCCGAAGGCGGCGAAGGCAACGACATCTCGGTGGAGGTCGCCGACAGCGGGACCGAAGGGGCTCCGGAGGAGTCCTTCAAGCTGGTGGTCAAGAAGGGTGGCAAGGTCGAGGAGACCTTCGACAACGTCACGCCCAAGCGGGGCCGCCAGAACGTACAGACCATCGTGAACGCCCAGTCCAAGCTGGTGCGGATCGAGGATCTGGGCGTGGCCCCCGAGAAGGTGTCCCGAGGGGCGACCAGCCTGGCCGGCGGCGGCTCGCCGGCTCCCGCCCCCCTGGCGCCCGACGACTACGTGGGCGACTCGAGTGACCGGACCGGTTTCGGTGGCCTGGAGTCCATCGACGAGGTGACCATGGTCTGCGTCCCCGATCTGATGTCCGCCTACCAGAACGGCATGCTCGACCTCGAAGGCGTGCAGGCCGTGCAGCTGGCCATGATCGCCCACTGTGAGCTGATGGGCGATCGGGTGGCCATCCTCGACCCCCCTCCGGGCCTCAACGCCCAGCAGATCAAGGAGTGGCGGGTCGACAAGGTGGGCTACGACTCCAAGTACGCCTCCCTGTACTGGCCGTGGGTCAAGGTCTTCGACCCATCGACGGGCACCAACAATCTGGTCCCGCCGAGCGGGCACATGGCCGGCATCTGGGGCCGCAGTGACGACAGCCGCGGCGTGCACAAGGCCCCAGCCAACGAGGTGGTGCGTGGCGCGATCAGCCTCGAGCTGAACATCACCAAGAACGAGCACGACCTGCTCAACCCGGTGGGCATCAACTGCATCCGTGCCTTCCCCGGTCGGGGCATCCGGGTCTGGGGCGCGCGCACGCTGTCCTCTGACGCCGCGTGGCGCTACCTCAACGTCCGCCGCCTGTTCAACTATCTGGAGGAGTCCATCCTCTCCGGGACCGACTGGGTGGTCTTCGAGCCCAATGACTACGCCCTGTGGTCCAAGATCCGCCGGACGATCTCGGGCTTCTTGGTCAACGAGTGGCGCAAGGGTGCCTTGTTCGGGATGACTCCCGACGAGGCGTTCTACGTCAAGTGCGACGGGGAGACCAACCCGGCGGAGGGCATCGACGCCGGCCAGGTCATCTGTGAGATCGGTGTGGCGCCGGTCAAGCCCGCCGAGTTCGTCATCTTCCGCCTGTCGCAGTTCTCGGGCGGCGCCAGCCTGGTCAACGAGTAGCTCTCAACCTACGCACGGAGGTAACTGTTCATGTCCATTTTCGGCGAGTACGACACCGGGGTTGGTTGGTCGTTCGGTCTCGAGATCGACGGCATCGAGCTGAAGGAGATCCAGGAGATCGACGGTCTCAAGATCGAGGCCGACGAGATCGAGCTCAAGCACAACACCAAGGACGGAAAGTACATCAACAAGCGCCTGCCCGGACGCAAGAAAGCCGGTGAGATCACCTTCACCAGGGGTGTCACCAACGACAAGAAGTGGCAGGACTGGATCGCGCACGTGTTCAAGGGCAACATGAAGTCGGCCCGCAAGTCCGGCTGCATCAGGCTCTACAACTATGAGGGCATGGTGGCCCAGGAGTTCAAGTTCACCAATGGCTGGCCCAAGTCGATCGAGCTCTCCAGCCTGAAGGCCGGCGACACCAGCATCGTGACGGAGAAGCTGACGATGGTCCATGAGGGCCTCGAGCAGGCCTGATGCGTCGGGGTGTCCCTAACGCGACGATCGAGGACGGTCCGGGTGAGATGTTGGAGTCGGAGAGCGAGCCGGGCGGGTCCGCCCGCCCGGTTGCCCGCCCCGAGCCCATGCGCACGGAGTTCGACTTCGAGCTCCCCCGAGGCCTGATAGACGCCCAGGGGGCACTCCAGAAGTCGGGCACGATGCGCCTGGCCACGGCTCGCGACGAGTTGCTGCCCCTTCACGACGACCGGGTTCGGGAAAACCCGGCGTACCTGACCGTGGTGCTCCTTGCCCGGGTCATCACCCGTCTCGGGACCCTGGAAGGCGACGATGTGCGCACGACGGTGGTGGAGAACCTCTTCGCCTCGGACTTGGCGTTCCTCCAGGACCTGTACCGGAGGATCAACACCGAGGGTCACACCAAGGCGGCGGTCACCTGCCCGGCGTGCAAGGAACGCTTCACGGTCGACCTCGCCGGTGGTCGCCTGGGGGAATCATGACGTACGCGGTCGACCGGCTCTACGAAGAGGTCGCGTACGTCGCCTACCACTTCCACTGGTCCCTGGAGGAGATCCTCGACCTCGAACACCCGACTCGCCGTCGCTTCGTAGACGAGATCGGCAAGATCAACCGGCGCCTTTCCGGCGAGGAGTGAGAGAACCGTGGGATTGTTGACCCGTCGTCGCAAGCCCGCAGATCGCGCCCTGACCGCAGGCGGGCTGGTCCCGGTCACCTCGGCGGTGCCGGTCACCAACGCACCCCCGACCGGCCCGGCCATCACGGGTCATGGGCGCGACGTCATCCGGCCGGGCGACCTTGTCGATGTGCCGGCGTGGTCGACGCTGCCACCGCTGGCCTCGTTGCTCCCCCCGGTGCCCTTCGTCGTCTCCCGGCACTTCGACGACGACCTCGTCTCCTGGCACGCCCCTGAGCTCTCCTTGGCTCCTCTCGGCCATGCCATCTCCACCACCGCCCCCTCCGGTGTGGTCCAGGCCATGGCCGTCCTGTCCAGCGAAGCGCTGGTGGCGGAGCCGGTGGATCCGCCGAGCGGACCCGACGCCACCCTGTCTTTGGTGACGCCTGTCGGCGCGCCGCCGGTTGCCGGCCCGGTCAACGCGGTCCGCTCGACCCCGGGGTCGGTCGCTGCGTCGCCCACAACGCTGCCAAGGTCCGCACCACTGGGCGGTCCCCCCACCGTTGCCGGGGTAGCAGTCTCCGGCGTAGATCCCGCCGCCCGTGCAGATCCCGCCGCCCGGGAAGATCCCGCCGACAGCGGCCTGGCGGCCACTGCGGAGACCGGTCTGGTGGGCGACGCTCCTCTCGCTGCCCGTCCTGGGACGGCCGGTCCGGCCGTGGTTGCTGTGGCCGCGCCGGTGCCGATGCCCCTCCTGGAGGCCCCTGCGCCGGACCTGCCCTTGGTGCAGTTGCCGAGCGCCCGGCTAGCTGGCAGCAGCGCTGGGCCCCGGACCCGACCGCCCAATCCGACACCTCCCGCCTCCCGGGACGCCACTGCCCTGGGGGGACCGCCCGCCGCCGCTGGCCAGGTGCAACCGGTGCTGCCGTCAGGCAGCACGGGAGGGCCGATCCCGGCGGGCGCCGGGCTGGTCGGTGACCGGGATCTCGTTCCCCCGACGACACCCCCCGCCGGCGGCCACGCCGATGCTGACCGGCGAACCGTAGAGGCACCGCTCCCCCTGGCCGAGCCTTCCGAACACTCCGGACGGTCCGATCAGCCAAGCATGGGCCGCGACGGTCCTGAGCCGGCGCCCGTCGCGTCCACCCATCCGGTGCCCTCCGCGTCAGGGGAGCCGGCCACGCCGTCCCCCCCGGCGAGCTCCGAACCCGCGGCGACCAGCCATCCCGAGCCGGTGACCGAGCTGGCGGCGCCTCTGGTGGGTGAAGTCTCGCTTCTGGGCCCAGGTCCAAGCGACGACTCGGCGCCCGACGCGCCCCCCCACGCCGGCGACACCGGAGTCCTCCCCGTCGCCAGGCGCGGCGATCTCAGCTCCCAGCCGGCAGCACCGCCCCCCCGGCGCGCCGGGCTCGGTCAGCCGCTGTCGGGGCTCCCCCCCACCGCAGCATCGTTCGACCCCCTGGCCCCTGGGCGGCGGATCTCGATGGGTGATGCCATCCGGGCCCGTACCGACCGTGCGGCATCGCCCGGGCGACCGGCCACGCCGCGGACCGCGCCCGGCCAAGCGGATCCACAACCGCAACCCCGTGGACGAACCGCGCCCGGGCGGAGGGTCGGCCTGCCGTTGGCCCCCGGATCCCTTCCCGCCGACACTGCAGGCCCCGCCCCCGGCCTGCTCGGCACCGTCAGCGATTCGGGGTACCAGGCGCTGCGACCCCTGCCACTGGTGTCCATCGAAAGCGTCGGCCCGACGACTGCCGGCATGGCGGCCGCCGACCTCGCTCCGCCCGGCTCGGTCGGCCCCCTGTCCTCCCTGCGCAGATCACTCCTCGACGCCACCCGGCCGTCTCTGGAGGTGCCGGATGCCCCTGCCGAAGGCGGAGCAGCGCGTGCGACCGTCGGGCAGCGCCACGGGCTCGACCTGTCGCAGGTGCCGGTCGACCGCAGCGCCGCCGGGGCCGCCCGGGCCCGGAGCCTCGGCGCGCGCGGCTACGCGTCGCATGCTGGCGTGGTCATCCCGCCGGACAACGGGACGCTCAACGCCGGCCCCGGTCAGGCGCTGCTGGCCCACGAGCTCACCCACATCGCCCAGCGAGCGCGGCTCGGCCCGAACCTCCCGGCCGAGGACACGCCCGCTGGGCAGGCTCTCGAAGCCGAGGCCCGGTCCGCGGAGCTGGCGCTGGCCCCCTCAGCACCGACGCGTTCCGCGCCGACCGAGCGTCACCCCCGGCGCTCGGCGACCCAACGCCCCGCCGACGGCCAGCGGCCCTCCCTGCCTCTGGCCCCCTCGAGCGGTGGCCGGCCGGAGGGCGCCGTCAACGAGGCCTCTCTCCTGGCAGCCATGCAGAAGCTCTCCTCGATGGGGACACCGACGCCGCCCGGCGGGGGCCCGACGACCGTGGTGATGACCCCGGCCTCCGTGGCCGCCCCGCCGGCGCCGCTCGCCGTCCAGCGCGCCCTGGCACCCGAAGCACCCCCGATGTCGAACGGGTCCGCACCGGCAGCCAACCCGTTCTCCGCCAAGCCGAGTGACGCCGACCTTTCGAAGCTGGTCCGGTGGATCTATCCCCTCATCAGCTTCCGGATCCGCGGGGAGCTTCGCGAGAACCGCGAGCGCGCCGGGTTGCTGACCGACAGCTACAGGAGGTGGTGAGCCGATGCCTGATCTGGTCACCAACGATCCAGGACTGAGTGTCTACTTCTCGGTCGACGTCGATGGCGTCGAACTCGGAGCATGGACGACGTGCAGTGGGCTCGGTATCGAGATCGAGACAGAGGCCCGCACCGACACGGCGATGTCGTTCATGATGCACCAGATCCCGGGGCGCACGAAGTACACCAACCTCGTCCTCGGCCGGCCCGTCAGCCCCGACACGGCCAGGGTCATGGCGTGGATCACCAGCTTCGCGGCGATGCCCCTGTCCACCTCGGCGCAGGTCAACGCCCTCGACCCCGAGGGCGGTCTCATCATGACCTGGCAGCTGATGGGGGTGGTGCCGGTGAAGTGGACGGGCCCATCCTTCGACGCCGCTCAGCTCCAGATCGCCACCGAACAGCTCGAGCTGGCCTATCAGGGCTTCCTGTAGGCCGAGGAGGAGACAATCATGGTTTCACCCAGTTCTCTGCTCAGCCAGGTCAGCGCCTACATCCAGGTGCTCCCCCCCGGGGTCGGCACGGTCACGTTCCACTACAACCCCGAGGAGTTCACCATCCGCCAGGACTCCGACTGGCAGTCCACGCCGCAGCCGGCTGCCGGGGAGGGCGGCGCCCCACAGTTCCAGGGGGCCAGGCCGCGCTCGCTCGACGTCAAGGTGCTGCTCGACACCTTCAGCATCCCTCCCAACCCGCCGGAGGCGGCCATCCTCATCCTCAAGACGGCCATGCGTCCCACGGAGGCGTCACGCACGTTGCGCGACGCCAAGCCACCGTCGGTGATGTTCGGGTGGGGCTCCAACATCGTGATGGAACAGGCGTTCATCAAGTCCCTGTCCATCACCTACAAGCGCTTCATGCTCGGCAAACCGGTGCGCGCCGAGGTTGTCGTGTCCCTTGAGGAGGTGCCGAGCGTGGTGCCCGGCACCAACCCGACCTCGGGCGGCATCGCAACCCGACGTACCCACACCGTGATCGAGGGGGACACCTTGGCGTCGGTCGCCTGGCAGGAGTACCACGACCCGACGAAGTGGCGAGCCCTGGCCGAAGCCAATGACATCGACGATCCGATGAGGGTTCCGGCGGGCACCGTGCTGCTCGTCCCCGAGCCCGGCGAGGCGGAGGCGTTGGCCTGACCATGTCCATGACCGGTACCACCAGCGCCCAGATCGACATCCTGATCGACGGCGCACCCCTTGACCCCATGGTCTATGGCCTGCTGGTCTCCGCCGAGGTGGACACCAGCCTGTCGATGCCGTCGCAGTTCCGGCTGGTCTTTCGGGGCCCCCGCACGACCGTGCTCGAAGGTGGTGGTTTGCAGCTGGCGGCCATGGTGAGGCTCCAGGTGACCACCGGTGGCGCACCGACCCCGTTGTTGACCGGGGAGATCACCGCCGTCGAGGTCGATTACAGCCCCGACGGCAACCTCACCATCGTGCGGGGACTCGACAGGTCCCATCGCCTGATGAAGGGGACCAAGACGATGGCCTACCCGGACATGACGGCCTCGGGCGCCGTCACCGCCCTGGTGGCCGAGGCCGGCTTGTTACCCGGTGAGATCGTGTCCACGTCCACCGTCTACCCGTGGCTGACCCAGGCCAACGTCAGTGCCTGGGTCTTCATCCAGCAGATGGCCGCCCTGGAGAACTGCGTCGCCTACGTCGATGCCATGGGACTGTTCAACTTCGGCCCGATGACCAGGCCCCAGGCTGGCCTGCCGCCCGTCATGACCTACGACCTGCCTCCCGAGGGGACCCAGCTGGTCATGGGCAGGAACCTGGTCCGGTTGCGGGCCAGCGTCACCTCGTCCGAGCAGGTCCCGGAGGTCAACGTCATGGGCTGGGACCCGACGATGAACATGCCGGTGATGGGCCTCGGCCCGTCCCTGCCATCGACGGCGCAGAGCATCGATCCGGCCACCCTTCCCGCCGCGGTCGCCGAGGAGTTCGGTGCGACACCGTTCTTCGAGACCAGCCGCCCCTTCGACACCGAGGGCGCGGCGAGCACCCGGGCGCGGGCCATCGCCGCCGACATCTCCGGGGCGCTGGCCGAGCTCGAGGGCCAGTGCCTGGGCAACCCGGCGATCCTGGCCGGCGAGAGCGTCAGCCTGGGCATGGCCGGCCCGCCCTTCGACGGCCAGTACGTGGTGTCATCGGCCCGCCACGTCTTCGACCCCTACAACGGCGGGTACACGACCTGGTTCACCGTCGGGGGTCGCCAGGACCGGTCCCTCTACGCCCTGACCTCGGGCGGCGGGGGCGGGGGAGGGGCGGGGACCCGCCCCGAGGTTCCAGGCGTGGTCCTCGCCACGGTCACCGACAACATGGACCAGGAGAAGTTGGGCCGGGTGAAGGTCATGTTCCCGTGGCTCTCGGACTCCTACGTCAGCGCGTGGGCGCCGACCGTGCAGATGGGAGCCGGCGTCGGGGGCTACGGGTGCCTGTGGTTGCCCGAGGTCGGTGACCAGGTCCTCGTCGCCTTTGACCGGGGCGACGTCGGTCATCCGTATGTGATCGGCAACCTCTACAACTCCCAACGCCGGCCTGAGCCCCCGCCGTCTATCGATGGCGCGGTCGCCAGCCGGCGGATCATGTCCCGCATGCGCCACTCGGTCCAGTTCGACGACGGACCCAGTGCCTTGGGCATCACCATCTCCGACGGCGACAAGACGGTCACCATCAAGCTCGACGCCGAGCAGCAGGCCATCACGGTGACCTCGGCCGGACAGGTCACCATCGAGGCCGCCCAGGGGATCTCGATGAAGTCCGGCGGCCCCTTCAGTGTCGATGCCGGCGGGGACATCTCCATCAAGGGCGTGGGTGTGTCCGTCGACTCCGCCTCCTCCCTGTCGATGGTCGGGGCGAGCGGGGCGACCCTGGAGGGCGCGAACGTGAGCATCACCGCCCCTTTGATCAACCTCGGCGCGTAGGACGGGAGCACGATGGCCGAGCAGTTCATCGGGCGGGGGTGGAACTTCCCGCTCAGCACCGACGCCACCGGCAGCATCGCCTTGGTGAGCGACGACCGGGACCTCCAGCAGGCCATGCGACTGATCCTCGGCACGGCCCCGGGGGAGCGACCCATGCGCCCCGAGTTCGGTTGCGGCATCCACAACTACGTGTTCGCGTCCGCAGACGCGACGACAGCCGGGCGCCTGGCGTCCGAGGTCCGAAGGTCCCTCACCCGCTGGGAGCCTCGCATCGACGTAAAGGCCGTCGAGGTCAGCATCGACGACATCGACCGCAGCGTCCTCTACATCGACATCCAGTACGTGAAGAAGGGGTCCTACGACCCCCGCAACCTGGTCTTTCCCTTCTACGTCATCCCCGAGGAAGAGTGATCTGATGTCCCTGCCCGCTCCCAACCTCGACGACCGGCGCTTCCAGAACCTGGTGGATGACGCCAAGCGCCTGGTTCAGCAGCGCTGTCCCGAGTGGACCGACCACAACGTCTCCGACCCGGGTGTCACCCTCATCGAGGCGTTCGCCTACATGACCGACCAGCTCCTGTACCGGCTCAACCGGGTCCCTGACCGTAACTACGTCAAGTTCCTCGAGCTGATCGGCGTGCGCCTGTTCCCGCCCACGGCGGCTGCCACAGGGGTGACGTTCTGGCTGTCGGCCCCCCAGGCCGAGGCGATCTCGGTGCCGTCAGGGACGGAGGTGGCCACCCCCCGAGGTGACAGCCCAGATTCGACCATCGCCTTCACAACGGCCGATGACCTGGTGATGGAACCGTGCGAGCGGACCAACGTCTGCTCCATCCCCACAGGCGGCACCTGGCGCAACCACACCGATTCGATCAACCTGGCCCCGTTCTCCTGCTTCTCCCCGCAGCCGGTGCCCGACGAGGTCTTGTTGATCGGCTTGTCCGCCGCTGTCCCCCGATGCGCCGTCAACATCCGCCTCGACTGCGAGATCGAGGGCGTCGGCGTCGACCCCGACGATCCGCCGCTGGTCTGGGAGGCCTACGACGGTGACTCCTGGCACGGCTGCGAGGTCGACCGTGACTCCACCGGCGGCATGAACCGAGCGGGGGATGTGGTGATCCATGTCCCGGCCGATCACCAGATGGGGCTCGTCCACCAGCTGCGGGCCGGTTGGCTGCGGGCAAGGGTCACAGCGCCCGAGGAGGGCCAGCCCTTCTACAGCAACTCCCCCCTCATCAAGGCAGTGTCCGCCTTCACCATTGGCGGGACGGTCGGCGCGGTCCAGGCCGAGGTGGTGGAGGGCGAGGTCATCGGCCTGTCCGAGGGCGTGGCCGGGCAACGCTTCATGGTGGCTCGGGTTCCCGTCGTGCCGTCTGGTGGTGATCCGGTCGTCCTCGAGGTGTCCGGCGAGGACGGTTGGGAGGACTGGACGGAGGTCACGGAGTTCTCACAGAGTGGCCCCGAGGACCACCACTTCCTGCTGGATGCCGTCTTCGGCGAAGTCCTGCTGGGGCCGGTGGTGCGCACTGCGGAGGGCGGTCTCCTCTCCTATGGCGCCGTGCCTCCCAAGGGCTCGGTGCTCCGCCTCCGCCGGTACCGCACAGGTGGCGGGCGACCGGGCAACGTGGCCAAGGGAACCATCCGGGTGTGTCGGACCTCGATCCCCTTCGTGTCCCGCGTCGAGAACCGCAGCGCTGCGTCGGGTGGAGTCGATGGTGAGGACATCGAAGAGGCCAAGGTCCGAGGACCGGTGGTGTTGCGCACGCTCGGTCGGGCGGTCACCACCGAGGACTACGAGCAGCTGGCCCGTGAGGCCGCCCCCGAAGCGGCTCGGGTCCGGGCCGTGCCGGCCACGGCGCCTGAGGACGCCGGCGGCGTGCGGGTGTTGGTCGTACCGGCCGTCGCCGACGACGAGGAGGGCCGAGTTGCGTTCGAGCAGCTGGTGCCGCCCACCGACTTGCTCAGCACCGTCGCTGCCCACCTCGATCTGCGCCGCACCATCGGTGCCCGCGTCATGGTCGAGCCACCCGCGTACCAAGGGGTTACCGTCGTAGCCATGTTGCGGGCGCGACCCTGGGCTGATCCCATCCGATTGCAGGCCACGGCGACCGAGGCGCTGTACCGCTACCTGCATCCGATCAGCGGCGGGATGGATGGCACCGGGTGGCCCTTCGGTCGCCCCGTGCACATCGGGGAGATCTACGCTGTTCTCCAACGTCTCCCCGGCACCGAGCTGGTCGAGGACGCTCGCCTCTTCGCCGCCAACCCGATCAGCGGGGAGCG
Organism: Actinomycetota bacterium; assembly: GCA_030945745.1. Classification (GTDB taxonomy): domain Bacteria; phylum Actinomycetota; class Acidimicrobiia; order Acidimicrobiales; family Palsa-688; genus JALZAH01. The sequence continues at coordinate 1,305 of JALYZO010000079.1, read as the reverse complement.
CGGCCAGGCCAGCCAGCGGGTCGAGGTGGCCTCCAACGCCCTGGTGTTCTCCTACGATCATCAGGTCCGGGTCGAGGAGGGCTGACATGGCGGTGCCAACGATGCCCCCCAGGGCAGGACCGGTTCCCGCCGGGAGCCCCATGCGCGGCCTCGTCGACGGGCTGGACAGCCCGCGGCCCATCGGGGCCGATCTTCCCTCGCTCTTCCAGGAGGACGAGCTGTGCCAACGGCTCACCTCGGCGTTCGACCTGGCGCTGGCGCCGGTGTTCTCCACCCTCGACTGCTTCGACAGCTACCTCAACCCGCGCATGGCCCCCGGGGACTTCGTCGACTGGTTGGCCAGTTGGGTCGGTGTCGACATCGACGAGACGTGGACCCTCGAGCGTCGCCGCCAGCTCGTCGAGGACGCCGTCGCCCTGTACCGGGTGCGGGGGACGGCGGTGGGTCTGGCCGCCCACATCCGCCTCTATACCGGCGCCACTCCCGAGATCGACGAGAGCGGAGGCTGTGGGTGGTCGGAGAGCGCCGACTCCGCCTTTCCCGGGTCCTCGGACCCCCACGTCATCGTCCGCCTGCAGGTGCCGGATCCCTCCACGATCAACGCCACGACCGTCAATCGGATCGTGGCTGATGCCAGGCCTGCTCACCTCCCGTACGGCGTGGAGATCCGTCCCCGAGAGGGCGAGCTGTTGCCCGGAGGTGTCTCGGTGGAACTCGATGGCCTGAGCGTTCCGCCGACCGAGGGAGCGGCGACCGCTGGCCGTGCGCCCGGCGACGGTGCCGGGCCGGTCGATCTCCCCGGCTCCGAACGGGTGGAGCTGGCCGCCCCCGCGCCGCAGAGCGAACAGGTCAGTGACGAGATCCCAGGTGTGGACCAAGAGCCACCAGACGACGACAGGGGGTCCCCGGCGTGATCGTCTGTACGCGTTGCGGTTTCGAGAACGAGGACACTGACAGCTTCTGTGGTTCGTGCGCCAGCTTCCTCGAGTGGTCCGGCCAGAAGGTCAAGGCCGAGGAGCCCGAGCCTGAGCCCGAAGTGGAGCCGGAGCCGGAGCCCGAGGCGCACACGGGCCTGGTCGGCCGGGTCAAGGATCGCATCGGTCTGGGGGACACCCGGAGCGCGGACGACACACCCCCAGCCGGCTCGCCGGTCACCACCGCGGCGTCAACCTCCCCTGTCGAGGAGGCGCCCGGCGCCGCACCCGCCCCCTGGGTGCCGCCGGCGCCTTTGCCGTCCTCCACGCCGCTTCCCGTGCCGTCGGGACCGCCCTCGCACCCGGGAGCTCCGGATGGCGAGGGGGCACC
>JALYZO010000069.1 GCA_030945745.1 Actinomycetota bacterium | reverse complement strand
CCTCGGCCCGCAGTTGGGGTGGCGTTAAGGAAGCTGGCACCAACCGACAAGTAGGAGGCGCAGCGTGGGCCGGGCGCCACCATGTGACAGGGAATGAGTCGTCCCCGACGGCGCCTTGACGCTGGGTGCCGGCCCCTCACCAGGGAGAACCCCGGTCCGAACAGGCGTGACAGGGAATGGCCCGTTCCCTGTCACATAAGACCCGCCGTTCGTCCACCCGCGTCCCCGGCCCCGTCGTTCACGGCCGCACTTGTCGGCTGGTGCCACGCTCCTTACCGGCACCCCAACACCGCTCGTCTCAGCGGACGTTGCGCGTCGGCTCAGCTCGAACACAAGCTCCCAATCCGGCAGTTCGTCGCGCTCGTAGGCGTGCTCGACCACGTCGGCCAGCTGGCCGCCATCCAGCTCGGCGTACCGGCCTGGTCGGCTCTGGGGCGCGGTGGGCACGCCTTCACGGTACCCCGGACGTGGTATCGCCCGGAGGATGGCCGATGGCCTCCTCGACGCAGAATGACCCTGACGGTCGTCGTCCGGCTCGGGCCGCTGCCTCTGCAGCGTCGCAGTGCATCTCGCGTCGCCGAGCTTGAACGGATACTCGGGACCGTTGTCCCGCTGGTCGAGGTGTTCACCCTCGCCTGGTGCTTTCACCGACGCGGTCGCTGCTGCGGGCGCGCTCCCGGTGTTGCGGCCGCTCTGGCGACGACAGCGCAACACGCAGGGTCAGATCGACGAAGTGTTCGGCGGTTACGGGCTCCCCACGGCTACAGACGTCGTGAGGCTCGCTGATGGTGAGTTGTCGGCGATCTGAGGGTTACCGCCAGCCACTCCCCGCTGTCGAACATCTGTTCGTCCGATGAAGTTTCCGGTCCATTCATACGGAAAGGCCAACTCCGGCGGATGGGGTCGTGGCATCTGGACATCCTTCCAGTGGCGACGTTCTATGCCTCAGGATCGGTGTCCGCCATGCCAGGGGAAGCTCAATGTGAGAGATCGGCATGTTGTTGGTTTAGCCTATATGGTGACTATCCTAGAAGTAGCAACATATGGGCTATCTCACTGTCGGCTCGGACGAGATTGTCATGAGCGGCGAGCATCGCTGATTGGTCATCCCGACTCCTCGCTACGATGCACTGACCGGCCCCAAACTTGTACAGCTGGAGCGCATTGCCGAGGTCGGTGTCAGCACGTGGGTCAGGGACTGGTAGCGCCATGGTCAACTCGGGAAGTCGGTCAAGGAGTTCCTGGCAGGCGCCAACTCCGTCGTCGGCTGGGACGCCGGGAACCGATTTATCGATGGCACGCTGGCCGGTAGAACGCAGGCGCACGACGGCGTCCCGGTTCAGCTGCACCCACGTAACTAGCGCCAGTGTTGGTTGGCCTTTTGAGAGGTCTACCTTCGTACGTCCCTGACTTGTGCAGGCCACGAGCAGGGCGATTGATGAAGCGAGAACGACGAGGGCACCACGAGCGCGGGTCGCCACCTCATGAGGCTACGTGTGAATCCGGGCGAGTGCCACACACGGTCAGGTCGTGGTCGGGCCTGATTCGCCCGCCATGTCGGGAGCGGCCCGCCGATCTCGGTTACCTATGCCCTGGTCGAGGACGCCGGGAGCTGATCGCCGCTCTCCGCGCTCTTCGGGCGTGGGCGGCCAGCAAAGCCAGCTGATCAGCAGCGGTCGCCTGCTACGAACCTGCTGACGTCCAGTCTGCGCATCGGTGCTGACACAACGCTGCGCAAGCCTGCTGTCACTTCGACCGCGCCATGACAGTCCCCGTGCCGCTGCGGCGAGCGGCTGACGGGGCACTGGTGGCGGACTGGGGCCAGGTCCCGGCCCGGGTGTATGTGGCCGGTCTGGCCGGCGACGGCCACCGGAGCATGACCAGCTGCCTGGCCGCCATCGCCGCCTGGGTCTCGGAGGGATCGGCCGACATCGACACCCTGCCCTGGGCCAGCCTTCGGTTCAGCCACACCACCGCCATCCGAGCCGCCCTGGCTCGGGCGGTCAGCGAAGGCCGCTACGCCCCGGCCACGGCCAACAAGCACCTGGCCGCCCTACGGGGAACCCTGAAGGCGGCGTGGCGGCTGGGGATGATGGAGACCGACGACTACCTCCGGGCCACCGACCTGCGGCCCATCTCCGGCAGTCGCCTGCCTGCGGGCCGCAATGTGGACCAGTCCGAGCTGGCGTCCCTGCAGGCCTGCTGCCGGGACGACGAAAGCCCGGCCGGGATACGCGACGCGGCGGTGATCGGCCTGGCCTACCTGTCGGGAGCGCGTCGGGCCGAGCTGGTGGCGTTGCACCTGGCCGACGTCGACACCGAGCCCGCCGCCATCCGGGTGGTGGGCAAGGGGGGCAGGCGACGCCTGGTGCCCCTCTCCCCCACTGTCGGTCCCCTGCTCCAGGCGTGGATGGCACTTCGAGGCGAAGTCCCAGGGCCGCTGTTCTGTCGGATCGACCGCAGCGGCAACGTTCGTCTTGGCCACAGCATCACCGGGGAGGCCATCCGCCAGATCCTGGCCCGACGGAGCCTGGCCGCCGGCGTGGCTGCCATCTCACCCCATGACCTGCGTCGGACCTATGCCGGCGACCTGCTCGATGCCGGCGCCGACCTGCCCGCCGGCCAACAGCTCATGGGCCACGCCTCCCCGTCGACCACGTCGCGCTATGACCGCCGGGGCGACAAGGCCCGCCGGTCAGCGGCCGAGCGTTTGAGTCTGGACGCTGGTGTGCCCACCGACGACGGGAGCATGGGCGATACGCCTCCGGAGGGCGACGGCGACTGACCGGCCCTGCGTGTTATCGCTCGGTTCGCGACTGCACGGCAATGACCGGTATCCGGCGCTATTTATCGGGCTGTTTG
>JALYZO010000033.1 GCA_030945745.1 Actinomycetota bacterium | reverse complement strand
CTAACGGGGCTCTGCCCCAGCCCGACGAGTCGGTGTGGTGGTGATGGTCTCGTCGGTGCTTGTGGCGGAGGTGGGCGCTTGTTCGTAGGCTCCGGTCGAGCCTAGTTGCGGGGCCTTTCGGTCCCGTCTTGAACCGCCCGAAGCGGTTGGTGGCCGCGAGGGCCTGTGTCGACCGGAGCCTTGTGATGACGCTACCTCGCAGTGCCGCTGCTGTCCTTGCCGATCACGTCACCTTGGAGGTGGAGTGCATCGATCGGATGTACCTGAACGTGTATCAGCCCCGCTTGCAGTTCGCGGAGGGCGTGGTGTCGTTCTTGCGTCACCATCGTGGCAATCAGATCGCGTCGTCCGCTCTGCTCGAGCCGATCAGTCGGCAGTTCATCTCGGAAATCCACCGTTTCGCCCAGGACCGTCATGTGGCGGTGGTCGACTTCGCCAAAGGGCAACGCAAAGACGAGTTGGCGCACGAGTTCCTGGCCGAGTTCGACGAGCCCGAGGGCGTGTTGTTCATCGGCCGAGCTCAGGAGCGGACCCGGGTGTTCCGGACCGAGAAGCGCCGCAACCCGGTCACTGGGGCTACCTACCCGTGGATCGTGGCGGCCACGGCGATGGTCAACCACTTCTATGTGTATGCGGTCGACGCCGACTTCGGTCCGTTCTTCTTCAAGTTCTGCACGTACTTTCCTTACAACGCCAAGTTGTGCATTAACGGCAACGAGTGGGCGAAACGCCAAGCGGCCAAGGCGGGGATCGGATTCGAAGCATTGGACAACGGTTTCGCCGCGGTTGACGACCCGGCCCGTCTGCAGCGGATCTGTGACCGGCTCGACGCCACCAAGATCGACCGGCTTGCCCGCAAGTGGCTGAAGATCCTGCCTCACCCCTTTACCGCAGCGGACCGTCGAGGCGGATACCGCTACGACATCTCGGTCCTCCAAGCCGAGTTCTCCCTGACCCAGATGCTCGACCGACCCGCCTCGGGACGGGTGTTCTTCGAGACCGTGGTTCGCGAGAACCTCGACATGGGACGCCCCGACCGGGTGTCGGTGATCTTCGACCGGCGCATCCACAACGGACGTCGCCGGGCCACGGTCAGCCGGTTTCGGACCAGGGTGTTCACCCAAGGCGCGACCCCGTCATTGCACGTCGAGTTCAAACACGCCCGGATCAAGCAATATCACATTCTCTATAGCTTGGGGGAAGAATCCCTTGTTGCGTGAGGCGTTTGTCGATGTAGACATGTCTCTCACGGAGCCGTCGGGCGGGCTGGACGGGGGCGTGTGTCGGAGGCGCGGCGTTCACCGTGCAGCCGGGCGACTTGCTCGCGGAGGTGGTGGTTCTCCTGCTTGAGGTGGGCGATCTGCTCGCCGAGCGCTTCGAGGCGGCGCTTGAGGGACTCGTTGGACGCCCGTTGTGCTGAGGGCAGCACCGTGGTGTGGCCATTGGCTCGGTCCCCGCGCAGTCGCTCGATCTCGGCTCGCAGTGTCGGCTCCCGATACAGCCATGCGCGTGACACCGAGGCGGCTTCGGCGACGGCTTGGAAGGTGACGGTGGCTCCGGTCCGGTCGAGGCGGACGAGGGCCGCGTGCGCTCGGCCCAGGGTCGCCTCTCGACGGTCATGGGCGGCGGCGATGATAAAGGCGGTGTTGTCAGCGCGCACCGCCGGCCTCCTCGATGTTTTCGAGGGAGGGGATGATCCGCTCCAGGCTGCCGAGGACCCGCCGGTGATTGTCGGCCAGGCGGAACTGGCCGTTGGCGTCGGCGGTAGCGATCAGGATGCGTGTGTTGTCAGCTTGCTGGCGGTGGACGGTCAGGAACTCGGGGGTGGTCTGGAAGTCGGGACAGGTAAGGCAGGCGTTGGGGTGCGGGCAGTCCTGTTGGGGCGGTCGTCCGCAGAAGCCGTTGGGGAGACTGGCTTGGACACGCCCGAGGCGGTGCTTGACCCACTCGGCCTCCGCGGTGGGGGCGTCGGGCTCGAAGTCGAGAGCCTGCCCGGCGATGTTCACCCGTGCCTGGCAGTAGTTGTCGAACGCGGCCCGCAGGGTGGTGTCGTGCAGGCGGGCATACCGGGCGGTCATCTCCGCGCTGGCATGGCCCAATAGGCGCTGGATGACATGTTCGGGGACACCGAGGTTGATCATCCTTGTCCCGAGGGTGTGGCGGAACTGGTGTGCGGTGGCCCGGAACGGCCTGCCGGTGTCGTCTCGGACGTTGATGTCGGCCTGCCAGCAGCGGAGTCGGCGTTCCATGGTGGCGTACGAGAACGGAAGGTTGCCGTCGGGGTTGGCTCGTTCGCGGGGGAACAGGAACCGTGTCCCGGCGGGCCAGTCGCGACGGACGAGTTCGCCTTGGGCTCTGAGCGCCGCAGCCGCCTTGGGACTGAGGGGCACGAGCTGTTCGGTGCGGACCTTGGAGTTGTAGAAGCGGAGGCAGGGCTATCCGACGCTGTCGTCGACGACGGCGTCAACGGGGAGGTTGCAGGCGTCACTGGATCGAAGCCCGGTCTCGATGAGGGTGATCACGAGGTGGCGTGTGGTGTCGTCGGGGAGACGGGCGAGGTTGGCGTGCGACTCGAGCTGGGCCATCACGAACTCGGGGATGAAACGGGGTAGGTACTCGCCGTGGGCGGGCAGGTCTTCTGGGTAGAGGCGGGCCTCGGTTGGCAGGGCGGGCAGGAAGCCGTGGCGGCGGCAGTGGTCCAAGAAGGTACGCAGGCTGACCAGGTAGCCGAGGCGGGTCTGGTCGGCCAGACCGGCGCCGGCCAGGTGCGACAGGTAGGACTCAAGGAGCTGCCTGGTGACCACCGTCTCATGTCGAGCGCGGGGATCTGTCTCGGCGATGAAACGGGAGAACCAGTCCAGACCGTGCACGTCGTTGGCGACGGTGGTCACCGCCCGACCAGTGCCGAGACGAAACCGGGCCCAACGTTTGGCGCTGTCACGCAGCCAGGGCTGGCGGATCGAAGCGAAGCGGATGAGGTAGTTGGGGGGCCTGGCGGGGATGCCCAAGCGCCGGGAGTCCCAGGTGTCCCGCTTGTATTCGTCGGCCGGTGTTCGCTCGGCGGCAAGGTCGGCGACGATGGTGTGGGTGTAGCGGATGAACGCGATGCACGCCAGGTCCCGCCATCCGAGCGAACATGCGAGGGCGCGCCACGCCTCGGGCGTGCGGTCCAGCACCGAGATGGCGTCGGTCTCGGAGAGGAGACGGACCGCTCGGGCCACCTCGTAACGGTTGGGGCCGAAGCCCCGTGCGTCGTGGCGGCACTGCAACGCGTAGGCGACCTCCAGTCGTGTCTGAGGACCGAGGGGACGCAGATCGAAGCATTGGGTCTTGTGCGGCCCGGCCCGGGCCGCCAGCGGTGTCGCCGTGGCCGTCCAAGCCTCGATGTCGGGCTTGCCGGCTCGGCGCCAACGGTCGTAGTGGCTGCCGCAGAGCCCTCGGCCCTGGGACAGCTGCCTGCACGACGCCACCGCGCAACCGCCCCGGCCGAGCACCGGGTCGTCGGGGTCGGGCACGTAGACGTCGACGGCGAACTCGGGACGGACGGCGCCCGCTAGGGCGTCGACCAACGAGAATCGCTCCTTGCTCCGCTGAGCCGCCGGCGCGGTTCGGCTCACCGGCCCTGGTCCGGCTGCCACACGCCTCGGTGGACCAGTTCGGCGCGCACGTCCTCAGCGCCGAGATGCACGTAGGCGTCGCTGGTGGTGGTCACCGATCGGTGGGTGAGCAGCTTGGAGGTCACCTCGATTGGCACCCCGCGACGGATCAGGTCGGTCGCCCGCGAGTGACGGAACATGTGGGGGGTGAAAAAGATCCCGGTGCGGGCCCGGATCCGCCCGACCATATCGGTCACCGCCGAGTAGCTCAACGGCTGGCCGATCGGTTTGGCCCACAGGTTCACGAACACGTAGTCCGACTCCAGGTACCCGTATTCGCTGTGCAGGTACTCCGAGTACAGCCGCACCAGTGCGGTGCTCACCGGCAGCACGTGCACCGCCCGCGTCTTGGCCCTCGCCCCGTTGGCGTTGTCGGCTCGGGGAACGATGCGCACCTGGCGGTCTCGGCTGACGAAGTCGGCGTGGCGCAGCCCGAGAGCCTGACCAATCCTCATTGCGGTCTCGGCAAGCAGGGCGAACAAGAACCGGTCCCGCAGCCGGTCGCACGCGGCGAGGATGGCCAGCACCTCCTCGTCGGTGAGGGTGCGGGGGATCTGGCGGGGCACGGCCAGCTTGACGGGGCGGGTCGGGACTGGCCGGCCCTTAGTCACATGGTGCAAGAACGGCTTGTAGGAGCCGCGGCCCACCCGTCGCCACGCCACCAGGTCGGCGGCCACCGCCACCCCTGAGCGGGCGTGGTAGTCGTAGAGGCCGAACACCGCGGCCAGGTGACGGTTCACCGTCGCCGGGGAGCGGACGGCCGCGCTGGTGTCGAGGACGATCACGTTGTCTGCGGGGGCGCGCAGCCAACCCACGAACTGGGCCGCCGTCTCGACGTCCACCCGATTCCAGACCAGGCCTCGACCAGCGAGGAACTCGAACCAAAGCTTCAGGCTGAACGCGTACGCTCGCACCGTCGTTGGTGAACGTTCGATCGCGCTCAGATAGGCCAGATATTCCTCGGCGGGCACGACCGGATCCGCCTCGTTGTCGATCACCGTCCACGACTCCGCCTCCGTCACCGGCATGATCACCTTCTGCACCATCACCGGGGACTCCCCTCGCATCGAACAGGTGTTCGTGACCCTACGCCCAAGGTGTGTCAACGACAGGCTGCAGAGAACGAGTCGCCCACGAGGCCCAGCACCCTCGTCGGCTACGTCATGGACGGCCCCTCCCCGGCTGGAGAGAAATCACAAGGAAGGACGAGCCCTTCGGACCGAGAGCACCATCAACGACACCCGAGACTTCGATATCGGCAAGCGACTGTGCAACCTGCCCGCCCTGCGGAAGGTCGGCTTCTCCGCCAACCGGCGCCTCCTTGACGCCCAAACGATCAGTCACGACCCGATTATCGGCGACACCGTGTTTGCCGACATCAACCATCCCGCCGTCGTCGACGGCCAACGCGTCGCCGGGCTCCGTTTCGGCGACCCGCGCGTCCACGCCCTCCTCGCGGCAATCGCCGTCGACCGGCTCGGCGTCGACGGGTTCTCGAACCGCACCCTCAAACCCCTCGTCGCATCGCTCCAAGGTCTCGACGCCGATGACGTCTCCGCAGGGAAGATGACCTACGACCTGCGAAGACTCCGTCTCCACGGGCTCATCGAACGGATCCCCCACACCAACCGCTACCGACCCACCCCGCTCGGCTGGCGGACCGCATGGTTCTACCACCACGCCTACAACCGCTTCACCCGCACCGGACTCGCCGACATCGCCGACCCAAACAGTCCCGCCCCGCTACGCCGAGCCCTCGACGACCTCGCCACCCATTCCGGAATCGCCGCTTGAACAGGCACCAAAGTCAAAACCTGACTCAAACCTCCGGCTCCGCCGGACAGAGGCCTCTAGCTCCCGTAGACGCCGTTCGTGGTCGACCGGTGTCGGGCCCCACGGGCCAGCCAGGAACGCCAACGTAGAGGGAGGCTGAAGAATCCTCTCCAAGGATCGAACATGCTCGGGGCTCGGCGTCCACCGGCCTTTCTCCCACTGGCCGACTGCCGACACCGACACCCGATTATCCGCCGCGCCCAGGGCCGCAGCCAGGGTCTGCTGAGTCAAACCGGCGCCCTCCCGGAGGCGACACAGCTCAAGGCCGAACGCAGCCCGATCCACGTAACGTCGTGTCACGATGGCCCGGGGGACGAGCTGAGCGCCCGTTACAGGGCCGATCGACTCACGCCCAGGTTCTTGGCGATCGCAGCAATCGTGTACCTGCGGGAATCGTGCATCTCCCGGGCCATCGCCGTCTTCTCCGGGGTCATCACCGGGCGGCGGCCGCCCTTGCGGCCCCGGGCCCGGGCCGCGACGGGCTGCAGGATCGCGACCGGAGCCGTGAGCCGGCGCGGGGGGCGACCTGGCCGTGACGGTTGATGGGCCGGAACAGCCGCCCGTCGGTCAGCCCTGTGGCGGTCAGCCAGGCCCGGACGGCCCGGACGGGCAGCAGCCGGGGTCGGTGCCGTAGACGATCGAGACTTGGCGGCCGGCGGCTTCCTGGTCGGTCTTGGAGCGCCGCAGGCGGGCGACGTAGCCTTCGGGGGCGGCCTCGAGGTCGTCGACGTCGAGGGCGACGAGCTCGCGCCGCATTCCGCCGGCGAAGCCGAGCAGCAGCAGGACCCGGTCGCGGACCCCGGCGACCGTGTCGAGGTCGATGGCGTCCACGGCTGCCTTGACATCCGCCGTGAGGATGCCGGTCTTGCGGGCCTTGGGGGCGACGCCGAGGAGCCGGCGGACACCCCGGATGGTCTCGGCTCCAGGGG
>JALYZO010000017.1 GCA_030945745.1 Actinomycetota bacterium | reverse complement strand
CGAGCCCGATTCCTGGTTTCGTGTCAGCCAGGTCCTTCACCTCGTCGACTCCGGCCCAGCGATCATGGCCGAGCTCGAAAATCGCCGCCTCACGGGCAAGCTGGCATTCCAGACTCTGTACGACCTGTATCGCTCGGTACGAGAGAAGCCAGCGGTCAACGCCTATCTTGAGAAATCGCAGAGTGCCGACAAGGTTCTGCAGATCTTCGTGAGAGTGAATAGCAGTGGAGAACCCCTCTCCTATTCCGATCTGCTGCTATCGATGGCGACAAACCAGTGGAACGACCTCGACGCCCGCGAACAGGTCCGCACCCTTGTCACCGCACTGAACAACACGCCCGCCAACTTCACGTTCTCGAAGGACCTCATCCTCAAGACCGGTTTGGTCCTCACCGACGTTCCCGATATCGGCTTCAAGGTGTCGAACTTCACCCAGGCAAACATGGCCGCCATGGAGAAAGAGTGGCCAGCCCTGCGCTCCACGATGATTCGCGCTGCAGACCTCCTAGCCTCATTCGGGTTCAGTGGGCGCACCCTCACGGCCGACAGCCCCATGATCGCGATTGCCTACTACCTCTACCGGCATCGCCCCGACGCCACCAATTACGTCAGCTCAGCTGCCGACGCAGCCGACCGCAACGCTGTCCGTAAGTGGGTCGTCCGCTCTTTGATGAAGCGCGGCACCTGGGGATCAGGACTCGACACCCTACTCCGTACCCTGAGGGAGGCCATCCGAGACCACGGCCAATCCGGCTTTCCTTTGCAGCAGATCCAGTCCGCCATGGCCACCACGGGAAAGTCGATCAACTTCGAAGACGCCGAGATAGCTGAGCTCCTGGATCTGCGTTACGGCAGCCCCCGAATCTTCCCCGTCCTGGCCACGCTCTACCCGGGCCTCGACATGACAAAGTCCTTCCACGAGGACCACATCTTCCCCCGATCGCACTTCACCCGTACCCGACTTCTCAAGTAACCATTCAGGTGGTCTGCGCGCGGAGAGCGCGCGTGGTCCACCACTGTGCGCGCGCGGGTTGGTAGACCGTTGGTGTGCCTGGGGTTTCGGTCGAAGAGCAGCTGTCTGAGGCGTTGGCGCAGAACACGCTGTTTGCCGCGGAGATTGCCCGGTTGATCGAGGAGAACGCCCGTCTCACCGACCGGGTGGCCCGGTTGGAGGCTGCGGCCGGTCAGGACTCGGACAACAGCTCGAAGCCGCCGTCGTCTGACCCGGTCGGTCCTCGCCAGTCTCGGGCCGCCCGTCGTGCAGCGGCGAGAGCGGCGGGCCGGGGACAGGGCAAACAGCCCGGCGCGCCGGGAGCGAACCTGGCGCGCCGGGAACCCGACCGGGTCGTCCAGCATCCCCCGGTGTGCTGCGCAGGATGTGGAAGCGGTCTCGCTGACGCTGCGGTGGTGGCCACGGTGACCCGCCAGGTGATCGACGTCCCGCCGGTCCGGGTGACGGTGACCGATCATGTAGCGGAGAAACGTCGTTGCGCTTGCGGGACGGTCACCACCGGGCAGTTCCCGCCGGCCGCTCGGGGGCCGGTGTGTTGGGGACCTGAGGTCCGGGCGTTGGCCGTCTACTTGCTTGACCGCCAGCATTTGCCGGTGGAGCGGACCGCGGAGTTGTTGGCCGAACTCGTCGACGCCCCGGTGTCGACCGGGTGGCTGTGCCAGGTCCAGCTTGAGGCCGCCGGCAAGCTGGCCCCGTTCATCACCGGGATCAAGTCCCGGTTGGGGATTGAACCGGTCGTGTGCGCGGATGAGACCGGCACCCGTGTCGGAACGGCCAAACAGTGGGTCCACACCTTGACCACCGGGCTGTTGACCTTGCTGATCGTGCATCCTCGTCGTGGCGTTCAAGCCCTCGAAGACATCGGTGTCCTGCCTGAGTTCACCGGCACGATCGTCCATGACGGGCTCACCACCTATGACCGGATGGGCAACGCCACTCACGCCCAGTGCGGCGCCCATCTCATCCGACACCTCAAAGCCGTCGGTGAGACCCCGGCGTTCGCCGGGTGGACCACGGCCATGATCGCCCTGCTGGTCGAGGCGAACACGCTGGCCCAAGCGGCCCTGGCCGCCGGGCATGTCGATCTCGACGCCGTCACCGCGGATCGGATCGAGACCCGCTACACCCAGATCCTCGCCGACGCGTTCGCGTTGCTGCCCGCCGGGCCCCCACCCGCCCGAGCGCACACCGCCGTGTGGAACGTCGCTCAACGCGCCGCGTGGAACCTGGCCACCCGGATGGCAGTTGGCATCGATCAGGTCCTCTGCTTCGTCGACGACACTGCCGTGCCGTTCACGAACAACCTGGCCGAGCGGTCACTGCGGATGGTGAAAATCCACGACAAGATCTCCGGCACGTTCCGCTCCGCTGACAACGCCCAAGCGTTCGCCACCATCCGCTCCTACATCCAGACCGCGGCCCAAAACGGCAACAACCGCCTCGAGGTACTCCACCAGCTGTTCACCACCGGACCCTGGTTACCGCCCGACATTGCCGGCGGGACCTGACCCACAATCGGTCATGAGCCCACGACGCCCATCGAACGCCGCGCTCGACGAGCTGATCGAAGAGATAACCGTCGACTGCCACGACGAAAACGAACAACTCGGCGGCTTCGAGACCGCATTCGACAACGACGCCAACTTCCCCTGCCCAGGCACCGTCATCGGCGAAGACATCGAAGTGCTCTCCGTGGCCACCACGAACAACCGATCCGAACTCATCGCCACCATCCGACACCACGGCCAGCGTTACAAGATCGCTCTCCTCGACATCGAGCTCAACGCCGACCCCATCACCACACGCCTGCTCGCCGCCTACCGCCGCTGGTCACGCAACTGAAAGCCAACCAGCTGAATGGTTACGACACGCCGGGAGTACACGTCGACGATGAAGGCGACGTAGACGATCCCCGACCACGTCGAGCAGTAGGTGAAGTCAGCGACCCACAAGGCGTCGGGGCGGCGGGCGACGAAGTTGCGCCCGACAAGGTCCGGGGCGCGCACATGAGCAGGGTCAGCCTTGGTGGTGAACCGCTTCTTCGCCCGGCTCGCCCCACGCAGGCCTTCTGCGGCCATGAGCCTGGCCACCTGGTCCCGGCCGGCGTCGATACCGGCCCGCCGGGCCGCCTTCCACAGCTTGCGCCGCCCGTAGACCGAGTAGTTGTGGACCCACAGCGCAACTAGCAGCGGGGCGATGACCGCGGCACGCGACGCCCGCGCAGACAGCGTGCGGGCCTTGGCGTCGTAGTAGGTGGAGGGGGCGACCTGCAGCTGAGCACAGATCGACTCGACCCCCCATCGACACCCACCGGAGCTGCGGTCGCGGTGGGTGTCGATAAAGGCGACTACTTGCTGCGTCGGCGGTCGAGCTCCGCCCCGAAGAAACTCGCCGCGGCCTGCAAGATGTCATTCGCCCGGCGCAGTTCCTTCACCTCCTTGCGCAACTCGATCAGCTCGTCGTGCTCGGCGGTCGTCGCACCCGGCCGTCGCCCGCCGTCGACCTCGGCCTGCTTGACCCAGGTGCGCAACGACTCAACACCCACACCGAGCTGACGGGCGACCCGCCCGACCACGGCGTGATCATTGGGATCCTGGCGCTGCAGGTCGACGACCATGCGAACGGCCCGCTCCTTCAACTCCGGCGGGTACCGCTTCTGGGTTGGGTTCTCCAATGCCATGCTCCATCCTCACTTCCAAGGTATGGAGCCTCCGGGATACCCAGGCCGCATTAGACAGCGAACGGCTCCGCGCCTGCCTACCCGAGCTCGACGACTGGGCCCGCAACAGCGCGATCCCCTCCGCAGGCGAGATCGCCGCGCTCCGCCGGATCATCGACCGCTGCGAAGCACTCATCGGGAACCTCCCCGACGACCAGCGGGCCCAAACCGAAGAAGCCGTCACCGTGTTGCGGCGTGTCCGGGCCCAGCTCGACACGTCGATCCCGGTCCGGTTCCGGGGCGTCATCAGCCAGACATCCCCACGGCTGTTCCCCAACGTCGAACGCGACCGGGCCAGCCACGATGAGCGCTGAGCAGGCCGACGCGATGCGCCACGCCCGTCGAGCCGACAGTGACCACAAACGCGCCTTGGTCCTCGCCGTCACCGACGCCCAGCTCGAAGCGGGCCGGCACCCCAGCATCGCCGGCATCGCCCGCCAAGCAGGCGTGGGCCGCAAGTTCATCTACGACCATCCTGACCTCAGAGCCGACATCGAGGCCAGAACCGCCCAGGCGACCGCCAGGCACGCCGGCGACCTTGCCGCTGCCGCCCGGATCGCCGGCGCGTCGCTTCGCGCCGAGCTGGAAAACGCCCGCGCCGCCAACCACCGTCTCAGCACCCAGATCCGGGCGCTCGAAGCCCGTCTGTCCAAAACCGAAGGCGCCCGCCTCGTCGCCGACGAACTCCTCCCAGACACCGTCCTCGCCGAGATCGCCGACCGTCACCTCGCCGAACGGCTCGCCGAGGTCGACCGGCAGCTCTTCGACGCGAGAGAACAGCTGCGCCGAACCACTGAGGAG
>JALYZO010000016.1 GCA_030945745.1 Actinomycetota bacterium | reverse complement strand
GGCAAGGCGTCCCTGGAGGACTCGACGTATGAGCGGCGTGAGCGCGGTGATGTCTTGTTCGCAGACGTCGCTGGGCTGTCGAGTCGCCACTGGGGTCGTCTCCTCACAGATGTGCTGCTTGGTTCCTGTCCACACAGAGCAGCCGTTCACACGTTGAGGAAGGCTCATAGCCTGCGCGAGCGGCCGGTCCCGCTGCGCCATTGGACCGCTGGGCGCTCTTGGACCGCTGCGCTATCCGGGGAGCATGGTGCTGAGCAGGCCGGCGCCGACTTCACTGGGCCGTTGCTGTTCACCCATGCGGGCGCTGGTGACCAAAAGACCACCGGTGAGCACCGGAATGCCCCACTGCAACGCTCGAAGCGCCTTTTGGGCTTTGGTGATGCTGTCGGGCGTCACCGAGGAGGGCTCCGTGGACCCTTCGACGTGGATGTCCTGTCGTTCAGTGTCCGCCATTTTCCGGCCGAAGTATCCTGAGGCCCCGGTTGCTGCCAGGGCGGCGGCGGTCAGCGCTGCCTTTCCGACCGTCCAGGTGGCAACGCCGTTCTGCCCGGCGATCCGGGACTTGTTGCCTTTGACGATGAGCGCTCCGCCGATGAGGTGCCCGCTGATGGCCGCGGCGTTGACGGGCGCCCACCGTTTCCAGCCTTTGGTGGCGATTCGGGCTCGTTCTGTCGGGTCAGACGCCTCGGCGGCTGCACCGTTGAGGCCGACGGCTCCCATGAGGGAGCCTCCGAACCAGGCGGCCAAGCCGAGGTCGTGGAGGGTGCGGGCGACCGTGTTGTTGTTGCTCATCGATGAGTCCTTCGGGTTGTTCGGTCGCGTGACCGGGCTTGGATGTTATGAAAGTTGTCGTTGACGGTCGGCGGCTCTGAAGCGGACCGTGATCTGCACCGGGTCGGGTCTGACACCGGTCGTCGTCTCGATCCGTTCGAGTGCTGCGTCGGCCCGCTGGGGGAGCTGGTCAAGGTCTACGTGATCGTTGACGGTGAGCGTAGTCCGCATCTCAAGGGCTTGGGTAGTTCCCGAAGAGGCCGCCCAAAGCGTTGTGGACGTCAGGAATGGCTTTAAGTTGAGGTCGGGTTCGAACGCGCGGCTGAGCGCCGGGGCTCGAAGAGTGGTCCGACCACGAGGGCTTGCGGCGGGCAGGCCGATGTACGGTGTGCGTTTCTTGCCGTCGTGTCGACGCCGCTGCGAAAGAACCACCGGGAGTCCGACCACGATGGCAAGCCCGCCGATAGCTCCGACGACGGCGAAGGACTCCCCGCCGCCCTTCATCCACCAACGGATGAGGGTGTGTTTCGCCTTTGACGGAGACCGGGACGTCGGTCGAGAGGCGTCCGGCCAGACGGGCCTCGGTCGACCTGCGCATCAACAGCCACTCCTCGGGACCGTGGATTGGAACACGGGTTGCTCGTTTCGGGTGGGCCGATCCTCGAAGACTGCCAAGGCGAGGCCCGTCACGGCGACCGCGATGCTGATAGCGATGACGGTCGCCTCGGACCAGGCGGTGGTCTTGAACAACGCAAGCCACTGGTCACCGGGTACCCATACGAAACCGGAGTTGGCGCCGGTGGGGACTGCTTCGATGATGGCCAACAGGCCCACGGCGACGGGTCGGCGTCGCCATTGCAATGGTCCACGAGCGAAGAATGAGGCGGACCGATATCTGAACCGGGACTCTCGTCCTGCGGGTCAGGGGCCATGGGCGATGTTTGGGCCGCCAAGGGCGTTGTGGCCACCGACCTCGACGTCGAGTCGGCTGGTCACCAGCACGCCCACCTTTCTGGCCCCCGAACGCCTGGCCGGGCTGCGGCCAGCCCCTGGAGGGACCTCTACGCTCCCGGCCGGTTCCACTATGCCTTCGTTCATGGCAGCTCGGGTAACATCACCTCTTCAGATCGTGTAAGCGAAGAGGCTGCTCACTCATCATCACGACGACGGAAGGTAGCCGTTCATGGCGGGTGGACCGCACTTCGTTGCATCGGCACGGCGACGACCCACCGTGCTCGCGCTGGTCGTCGCCTTCGTCTGCACCCGTGTAATCTATTGGGCTGTTGGCGTACGATTCGACGCGCAGTCGATCAGCGGCAAGCCAGGATCGGGGCTCTATCAGATACTTGATCTCCGTCTCCTCCATGAACATCTGCTACCAAGCATCGTCAACCTCCATAGCCAGCCGCCTCTCTTCAATCTCTATCTCGGCCTCGTTCTGAAGCTACCCTCCAGCCTCAGGGAACCAGCGGCGTGGACGACATACCTTGCGCTCGGGCTAGTACTCGTCCTCGCTACGTATCTGCTGTTGAACGAGCTCGGCGCCACGACCCAGCTTTCCTTCGGGGTGGCACTACTCATCGCGACATGTCCGACGTATGTTCTCTACGAGAATTGGTTGTTCTATGCGTACCCGACAGCGGTGCTGGTAACCGTGTCAGGCCTGTTGTGTGCCCGGTTCCTTCGGAGAAGGCACTGGTTGGACGGCCTTGCCTTCTTCAGCTCGACCACGGCGTTGGCCTTGTTGAACAGCACCTTCCAAGCAGTATGGATCGTACCCGTCGCCATCCTCGTTCTCTCTGTGGTTCGGATCGGCCTTACGCGCACGGGAATTATTTGTCTCTCACCAATCATCGTTCTTGCCGGATGGTTGATCAAGGACAATGTGATGTTTGGAACGGTGACAACAAGCAGCTGGTTGGGGATGAATCTATCCGATCAGACCCTTGTTCCCGCGGCAAGAGATCATAAGCTCCTGGCCTTGGTACACCAAGGAACACTCGACGCGTTTGCCCTGCTTCCGCCATTCCAACCGGTCGCCGGCTATTCGTCCTCCAACGCACTGAAGGCGACGGATTCCGGAGTGCCTGCACTCGATGAGGCCACCAAGTCCGACGGTTCGCCGAACTACAACAATGCAATCTACCTCAAGGTGTCCTCTCGTCTTCTTTCAAATGATCTCAGGTACATGCGGGCGGAACCATGGCAGTACATCCGTAACTCATCATTGGGAGCGTCCGTCTGGTTCACCCCCGCAGATCAGTACGCATACCTCGGGTACAACCGGTCACAAATCCAGGGCTTCGCCAATGTGATCGACGGGATTATCGGCTTGCAGGTTCACGAGGGCGACGGGAAGACCTTCCACACCGACGTTGCCAATGGACACCATCCAGCCCTGCCTCAGATCTCCATGGGCATGGTACTCGTTTACGTCTTCGCGATTCTGGGAATTCCCAGCACCCTGTGGCGCAGGCGCCACCGTCGCCGGAGGGAGGTCTCCGGGACGCTTGTCTACCTGTGGTTGACGGTCGTCTATGCCTTCGCGGTAACCTCCCTGTCGGATAGCGGTGAGAACAACCGTTTCCGGTTCGAGTTGGGCACGGTACCCCTGATCCTGGCAGTGTTCGCCGGGTTGTCGGCTCTCCGATGGCTCACTGAGTTGGGCGTAGGAGCTGTGCCCTCGGGAGGAGCCCACTTCGCCTCGCGTCGTCGGGCGATTCCCAGCCGGGTTCCCGCTCGAATCACCTGACCTCGCCGCCGGTCTGATCTGAGAAACCGTGTCCACGAGGACCGGCATCAGATCATGTCGTTCACCCGGACAGGACATGCAATCAGGGGTCGGTGACCCTCCCGCCGTCGACCGGGGCCAAGTTCGCCCAGGACCTCCATTTCGGCAGCCCGGAGTGGCACGCCACGTACTCGACCGCCACCATCGAGAGGCTTCAACGGCTACGTCAAGGACGCCAACCGGGAGGCCCTCGACCAGCCCGGCCGCCGCCTCCGGGGCTACACCGCACCCGGCGCCGGGACCGACTCGCTGACCACCTCCCCGCATCGGTGGCCACGGCGTCGGGCGACCACCCGTCACCTGAGCGGCTTCGGCAACCGAAACAGCAGCCCGACC
>JALYZO010000044.1 GCA_030945745.1 Actinomycetota bacterium | reverse complement strand
GTCTTCAGGTTTATCGGTTGAGTCCCGCGCGGTGGTGTACGAGTCGTCGGCTTCGACGGTCTTCTCGTCAACCGTGAGCTGACCGAGGTTGCTGGTCAACTCGCTGATGATTGATAGCACGATTGGTCTCGGTTGGGAAGCACCTCCTTTCTGGTCGTGGCTCGGGTCGGGGCGTGTGCGTTCGTCACGCGTGATGTCGCACGACAGCCCTGTCAGGTAGCGCTCGAAGCCGGGCGTTTGTGTCAGGTCACGGTGGTCCCGGCGATGGCCGGTCTCGGGTCGGTGTCGGGTGTGGCGTGATGGCGGTCTTCAGCGTGTCGGCGCTCATGTAGCGCTTGGCGATGGCCCACTCGTCGGTCTGCTCGGCCAGCAAGGCGCCGACGAGGCGGATCACGGCGGAGCGGTTGGGGAAGATGCCGACCACGTCGGTGCGCCGGCGGATCTCCTTGTTCAGCCGCTCCTGTGGGTTGTTGCTTCGGATCTTGGGCCAGTGCTCCACCGGGAAGGCGCTGAAGGCCAAGATGTCGTCGGCGGCGTCCAACAAGGTGACGGCGACGTCGTCGAAGCCGGCCTGGGTGAGCTTGTCGACGACGTCACCGAGTTGCTCCCAGGTGGCGTCTCGGTCGGGCTGCTCGAAGATCGACCGCACGAGGGTGGCGATCATCGGCCAGCTGGCCCTGGGGATCCGCGTTGCCAGGTTGGCCATGAAATGGGTTCGGCACCGTTGCCACGACGCATCGCCCATCACCGCCGCTATGGCCGCCTTGATGCCGCCGTGGGCGTCGGAGATGACCAGCTCCACCCCGGTGAGACCTCGGGCCACCAGGGACCGCAGGAACGCTGTCCAGGCAGCGGTGTCCTCGGTCGTGACGATGTCGAAGCCGATGATCTCCCGGCGGCCCTCGGCGTTCACCGAGGTGGCGATCACGGCCGAGACGTTCACCACCCGGCCGCCCTCCCGGACCTTCTGGGTCAGCGCATCGATCCACAGGTACCGGTAGGGCCCGGCATCGAGGGGGCGTTCCCGGAACTCGGCGACCTTGGCGTCGAGCTCGGCGGCCATGCGGCTCACCTCCGACTTGGAGATCCCGTCGATGCCCATGGCCCGCACCAGATCGTCGACCCGGCGCGTCGACACGCCCTCGACGTAGGCCTGGCCGATCACCGCCACCAGCGCCTGCTCGGCCCGTCGGCGCGGCACCAGCAGCCAGTCCGGCCGGTAGCTGCCCTCCCGCAGCTTGGGGATGGCCAGGTCGATGGTGCCCACCCTGGTGTCCCACGGGCGCTGGCGGTAGCCGTTGCGGGAGTTGACCCGATCGTCGCTGCGCTCGTTGTAGGCGGCTTCACACATGATCGACGCGTGCGCCGACATCAACGTCTCGGCGAACGCCGCCAGCATGGTCCTGGCCAGGTCGGTGTCGCCGTCCTCGCCGGTGAGGTGCTTGCTCAGCCACGCGCCGGGGTCGATAGTTGTAGGGACTGTCACCGTGCTCCTCCTCAAGTGGTTGTGTAGGAACTGCTTCTTGAGGTTGACGCGGTGACCGTCGCGTTCGGGGGACCCTCAGGCCCTCACCGGCTCGTACACCACTTCCTGGGACTCAACTCTCCACGTAGGACTGGATGGTTCTCGGCGCCAGGTTCGCGGCCCGAAGATGGCGGGTCCACGACGGGATCACGGCGTCTAGGCTGGGTGACGTGCGGACCGCCGGCATCGTACCTCCTACGGTATTTCGTGCACCGGTCAAACGGTGCCTCATTATACGCTGTAGGAGCGCTGTGCCAGGTCCTCACTCTGGGCTGTGGAGACAAAACCGCAGGTCAGAGTCCATATTCTTGCGCTCGTAGCTCAACGGATAGAGCATCTGACTACGGATCAGAAGGTTGGGGGTTCGAATCCCTCCGAGCGCGCCCACACCTCCGAGCGCGCTGGATAAGTGCAGGGTCAGCCCTCTGCCTGGCCTCCTTCGGGCTGGTCTAACCGAGCGGCATCCCCTAGAAGAAACCTGTCGGGATGTGTGCGGTCCCGGTAGAAGCTTTCCGAGGTGGCTCCCGGTACCTAGGTTCGACTTCTCGGACGCGACTCCGGTACCTGGGCGACACTGGCTCCGGTACCTGCGTTACACCCGGGTGGCTGATTCGCCGGCTCCACCCTCCTAGCTGTAGGCGTTCGCGTTCGCGAACACGGAGGAGGCCGACGATCGTGCTCGTGGAGTTGGGGTTGGTGGAACACCGCTATGTCGGCGGTGCTCGACGTTTCGGCTCCACCGTGCTGATGGCCCCCGCTGGGACAACCTTGGTTTGTTCCTATGGGCTGCATCGAGCAGTGGATGACGCGGAGACGCCGATCGGCCCACCCTGCGTTCGCGTTGCTGGCACGATGGACCCCGGAAGAGCCAAGGACGGTGCACGACCTGCCCGTCCTCGAGGAGGGGTGGTCACGGTGGGCCCGCTACTCGAGACAAAGTTTCACGTCCCGAGCCGACGGGGCACCCGCACGCCCCGGCCGAGGCTGAGCGACCGCGGCATCGAAGCTGCGCAAGCGTCGCTCGCTCTCGTCTCTGCGCCCGCAGGTTTCGGGAAGACAACACTGCTGACGGAGTGGATGGAGTCACTGCCGGACGGCGTCGCTCGCTCGTGGCTCTCGCTTGACTCGCAGGATAACGACCCGGTGCAGTTCTGGGTCTACGTCCTCACGGCCATCCGGAGGGCCGTGGGTGACGAGATCGGCACGGGCGCGCTCGCACTGCTGCAGGCCTCATCGGCTCCGATCGAGGCGGCCGTCAGCTTGCTGCTCAACGACTTGCTCACGCTGGCGACCGACGTGGTCCTCGTTCTCGACGACTACCACGTCATCGAATCGCACGAGGTCCACGAAAGCGTCGAGTTCCTCCTCGCACGACTGCCGGCGCACATGCATCTGCTGATGGCGACGCGTGCGGACCCACCTCTACCGCTTGGGCGGCTGCGGGTCGAGGGCCGGTTGGTCGAGGTGCGCGCCGCGGACCTCCGCTTCACGGCGGACGAGACAGCGGCCTACCTGGCGGGGGCCACGGGGGCGACGATCTCGCCCACCGACGTCGGAGCGCTCGCCGAACGCACCGAGGGCTGGATCGCTGCGCTACAGCTCGCCGCGCTGTCGATGCAGGGGCGCGATGACGTGTCGACGTTTATCGCCGAGTTCGCCGGCGACGATCGCTACATCGTCGACTACCTCGCCGAGGAGGTTCTCGACCGTCAGCCGGCTGACACGCGCCAGTTCCTCTTGGAGACGTCGGTCCTCGGTCGGATGAACGGCTCCCTGTGCGACGCCGTCACCGGCCAGACCGGCGGGAACTCACAGCTGGAACGGTTGGAGCGGGCAAATATGTTCCTCGTCCCGCTGGACGACCGTCGGCAGTGGTACCGCTACCACCACCTCTTCGGCGACGTCCTCCAGGCTCACCTCCTCGACGAGCATCAACAAGCGGTTCCGGAGCTGCACGCGCGGGCGAGCGCCTGGTTGGCGTCGAACGGTCAGCTGACCGACGCCATCGTCCATTCGCTGGCCGCCGGTGATCCGGAACGAGCCGCCGATCTGGCGGAGGCGTCGCTTCCGGCGTGGCGTCGGGACAGGCAGGAGGCCTCGATCCGAACGTGGGTGCAGCTGCTCCCTGAGGAGGTCGTCCGCAAGCGACCTTTGCTGATAGTCGCCCTGATCGGCTCCGGAGCGGCGCTCGGCCAGTTCGCCCCCGACGTCGGCGACCGGCTCGACGAGGCCGAACGACTCGTGAATCTCGCCCTCCACGGGTCCACGCCATCGAGCGACGACGTCGTCATCGCCGACGAGACACAGCTGCCAGCGTTACCCGCAGCGATCGAGATGTACCGCGCCGCGTTGGCGTTGGTTCGAGGCGACCTGGAAGGCACAGTCACCCACGGTCGCCGTGCCGTGGCGATGGCACCCAACGACGACCACCTCGAACGCGCCGGCGCCGCCGCGCTCGTAGGACTCGCGTCGTGGACACGCGGGGACATCGACGGCGCCATCGACGGCTACTCCCAGAGCATCGACGGCCTCAGCCGGGCCGGCCACATCGCCGACGTCCTCGGTTGTTCAATCACGCTCGCCGACCTTCGGCTCGCGCAGGGCCGGCTGCGCGACGCCTTCACCATCTACACCGACGCCTTGGCGCTCAGCGTCAACGCGGGCGGCGAGCCCCTCCGGGGCACCGCGGACATGCATGTAGGCCTCAGCGAGGTCCACCTTGAGCGCGACGAGGTCGACGCAGCGAGTGAGCACCTGCAAAAGAGCCAAGACCTCGGCGAGCACAACGGACTTCCCCAACACCCCTACCGGTGGCGGCTGGCGATGGCCCGTCTTCGCGAGGCTGAAGGTGACGTGGCGGCGGCAGTCGAGCTGCTCGATGACGCCGAGCGCGTCTACACGACGGACTTCTCACCGAGCGTACGGCCGATCCCGGCCGTCCGCGCCGGCATGCTCGCGACCCACGGCCACCTCCCGGCCGCCATCGCCTGGGTGCACGATCGAAGTCTGGCCTGCGACGACGACCTCGAGTACCTGACGGAGTTCGAGCACATCGCCCTCGCGAAGGTCACTCTCGCGCGGTTCCGGGCCGAACGCTCCCCCGAGCTCGCCGGCGACGCCGTCCGACTGCTGGAGCGACTGCTCGCCAGCGCCCACGCCGGGGGCAGGATGGGCGTCGTGCTGCAGGTCGTCGTCCTGCTCGCGCTCACCGAGGACGCTCGTGGAGACAGGGCTGGGGCGCTCGCCCGTCTGGGCGCGGCCGTCGAGCTCGCGGAGCCGGAGGGTTATGTGCGGGTGTTCCTCGACGAAGGGCAGCCGATGCGCATCTTGCTCAGCGCGCTCACCGAAGGCCGGTCCGGCTCGTACGCAAGTCGGCTGCTGCAGACACGAGGGCAACACGCACCGGATCCGCCCGCGGCGCAGTGGCTGATCGATCCGTTGAGTGAACGGGAGCTGGACGTGCTTCGCCTGCTGGGAACCGACCTCAGCGGACCGGAGATCGCACGGGAGTTGACGGTGTCGCTGAACACGGTGCGCACACACACGAAAAGTATCTACTCCAAGCTCGGGGTGACCAGCCGTCGCGCCGCCGTGCGTCACGCCGACGAACTGAAGCTGCTGTCGCGCCCGGCCCGGCCCTGACGATTCCCGCCACCTCGACGACGCTCCACTCGACAAACACCATGGCAATCACCACATGTGGTGATGCGTGCTCACCAGGTTCCTTCGTACGGTCCAGGAGTGAGCGAAGAGACAGACGGTAGCGACACCGGCGGCGGCTATGAGATCCGACTGCGAGGTCACCTCCACCCCCGTTGGAGCGCGTGGTTCGACGGTCTGACCGTCAGCGCTGAACCCGACGGCACGACCCTCCTGCGCGGTGACGTCGTCGACCAGTCCGCGCTGCTTGGCGTCTTGCGGAAGCTCCAGGACCTGGGGCTGCCCCTGCTGTCCGTTACGGCGTGGCCGACCTGACCAGCGCGAAGCCCCCACATCCGACATCCAATGATCCACAACACCAAGGAGATCGACATGACCACCACCACGCAGACCTCAACACCGAAACACCCACCGATGGACCACATGCGCAAGACGGCGCTCGTCGCCGGCATCTTCTATCTCGTCACATTCGTGTCGATCCCGACGCTCGCGCTCTACCACGGGGTGCTGGCCAACCATCAGTTCGTCCTCCACGCCGGCAGCAACACCGGTCTGCTCTGGGGCGCGTTCCTCGAACTCATCGTCGCGTTGGCCGGCATCGGCACCGCCGTAACCCTCTTCCCGGTCGTCAAGCGGCAGAACGAGGCAGCCGCGCTCGGGTTCGTCACCACCCGTGTGATCGAAGGCGCCATGATCTTCGTTGGCGTCCTCAGCATCCTGTCGATCGTCGCCTTGCGCCACGACATGGCGGGTGCTTCCGGAGCGAACGCCGCCTCGCTCGTCACGACCGCGACGGCCCTTGCCGCCGTCTACAAGTGGACGATGCTGCTCGGACAGACCCTCATGCCGGCCCTTAACGCGCTGTTGCTGGGCTCCTTGTTGTACCGGTCCCGACTCGTGCCCCGCATCCTTCCGACGCTCGGCCTCGTCGGAGCGCCCATCCTCATCGCCTCGGTAATCGTCGGGCTGTTCCGCATCGACCATCCCATCATGGTGCTCGCCGGGATGGGCACGCTCCCGATCGCAGCCTGGGAGTTCTCGCTCGGCGTCTGGCTCGTCGTCAAGGGCTTCAACTCGTCGCCCGCCATCTCGACACCCGAGCGTTCAGCCGACATCCAGTCCGAGCTCGAGCCGGCATTCGCCTAGCTCAGCGCGACCGCGCATCCCCCAGTCACCGCACCACGTCACAGATGCAAGGAGCAAACGACCATGGCTACCGCCGCCGTCTATGCCGCAACCGTCAACCTCGAAGCCGACCGCGAGATCGCCCGGTGGCGACCGGTCGTCCAGTGGATGCTCGCCGTCCCGCATCTCGTCGTCGTGAACGCCCTTAGCACGCTGCGGGGGATCCACACCCTGATCAGCGCGGTGGCGGTCGTCTTCACCGGCCGCAACCCACGACCGCTGTTCGACGCCATCACCATGACGTACCGATACGAGTGGCGAGCGCTGAGCTACGCCGCCTTCCTCACCGACGAGTACCCGCCCTTCGAGTTCATGCCGGCCGCCGCCGACGACGGGCACCACCACGACACCGGCCTCGCTATCGCCTATTCGGAGCACCTCAATCGCTGGAAGCCGCTCTACAAGTGGGCCCTGGCTATCCCGCACTATGTCGTGTGCCTGGCGCTCGCCCTCGCCAGCGTCGTGACCATGCTGTGGAGCGGTGTCGCAGTCGTGATCACCGGCACCTATCCGGCGCGCAGCCAGCGGTTCCTGGTCGGTGCCTACCAATACGGCCTTCGCGTCCAGGCTTACGTCGGCCCCCTCACCGACCAGTACCCGCCATTCCGTGTCGCCGCCTGACCTTCGGCGCTCGATCGCGTGGCCGGCACCACCAGTTTCTCGAACAGATGCCCGGGCAACCTCGACAGCGGCCCAGCGAACATCCGCATTGCCATCGAGGGTCTCTCCAGCGGCTCGGCACCGACCACGTCGACCTCTACCACCAGCACCGCGTCGATCCCGACACTCCCATTGAAGACACCGTCGGTGCCCTGGCCGATCTGGTCAGCGAAGGCAAGGTCCGCCACATCGGCCTCTCCGAAGCCGGACCCGAGACGATCCGCCGAGCCACGCCGTCCATCCCGTCACCGCCCTGCAGTCGGAGTACTCGCTGTGGACCCGCGACCCGGAGCCGAGGGTGTTGCCGCTGCTTCGCGAGCTCGGCATCGGTTTCGTTGCCTACTCGCCGCTCGGGCGTGGGTTCCTGACCGGGGAGATCCGCTCCGTTGACGACTTTGCCCAGGACGATGCCCGGAAGACCAATCCCCGCTTCATGGGCGAAAACTTCCAGCGCAACCAGCGCGCCGTCGGGGAGGTGAAGGCCATCGCCGCCGAGTCCGGCGCCACACCGGCCCAGGTCGCTCTGGCCTGGGTGCTGGCCCAAGGCGACGACATCGCCCCGATTCCCGGCACGAAGCGGGTTGCTCGTCTGGAGGAGAACGTCGCAGCCGACGCCCTCCGGCTGAGCCCCGAACAGATCGACAAGCTCAACATCTCACCCCCGCCTCGGGGGCGCACCACAGCGACCGCAGATGCAGATGATCGAACGCTGATCCTTCGCCTGGGACCGGGACATCGTCACCGCCTCGGAGGGCGGCTGGTCCTGGGTAAGCCCTCCGGCGTCGCGCTCGCGACAGATTCGACCTCAGTGAGTGGCGAGTTCTAGCCCAACGTCAGTCCGCGGCCAAACCATTCCGTCGCCCAGTCCGGCTCGCCGTCGTGGACCTCGGCGAGGACGCGGTTTGGATCACGCCGGCCAATCTGGTCCTCGAAGTTCGCGTCGAGCGGGTCGCAATACTCGGGCAGCACCGAGGTCCGGGTCGCCTTCGCCTCGAACCAGAACGAGCCGCCGTAGTCGACGTACACGACCACGTCCTCGACGTCGCCCTCCGGATCGGACCAGCCATCGCGGCCCTCAAAGTAGGCGTTCGTCGCTTCCATGGCGCTGTCGAAGAGGCGGGGCACGAGGACGTCCGATGTGCCGTGGTAGTTCCCGACCTTGACGGTCCCGTCGCCGA
>JALYZO010000227.1 GCA_030945745.1 Actinomycetota bacterium | reverse complement strand
TCGTCACCACCGGGGCCAACGACGCCCTGAGCGCCATCCATGGGCGAATGCCGGTGGTGCTCAGCCAAGACCACTGGGACCGTTGGCTAGATCCCAGTTTCGACGACCGGGAGTCCCTGCAGCGCATGCTGGTCCCCGCCCCCGCCGAGTGGTTCGTTACCAACGCAGTTTCGACCGCGGTCAACACCGTGGCTAACGACGGCCCCGAGCTGCTCGAGGCGCTCCCAGAGTTCACTTAGCGCCACCCTGGGGGTCTCCTGAGCCTCTTCGCGCAGCACGGCGACGTGCACGGCGGGTCCGCCGAAGGCGATGGTGCCGAGTTTGAGCATGACCGCTGCGATCTCGTTGAGGTGGCGGAGTGTGCGTTCCTCGGGAGTGGTCGGACTCACGGTGCCGGCGAATGGTCGGCTGAAGCAGTTCGATCAGGTTGCCGGAGGGGTCCCGGCGAAGGATCCGGGGTCCGCCCGGTCCGGTTACGACGTCGTTGCAGCAGCGCAGGCGCTGGCTTGAAGCCGGCCGGTCTCGGCCGGGGGCCGCCCCGTCCGCCCCGCGGGGAGAACGAGCGCTGTAGGCAGCGCGGCGGCCGAAGAGCGAAGAGTCACCCGCGGCCCGCAAGTCCGCCGAGGGCGTCATCCGCCCTTTCCGGCACCCGCACCGTTGCCGGTGCCGGCACCCTTTCCGGTACCGGGGTTCTGTCCGGGGCTGGTGCCGGTCGGTAGAGGAAGGAGGTCAGGGGCGTTGTTGCGGCCGGCCGGCCAGAAAAGGGGCAGATCCAGGCCGAGGTATCGGTAGTTCCGGATCAGCGCTTGCGTTGTCGGCGTGAGGAAATACTCCTGCAATGCCAGCGCGCCTGGCGTGTTCGCGTGGGGGAACTTGGCCGGGTTGACTACGACCGACACCATGACACGGTGGAACATCTCCTCGTTGTACAGAACGGGTTGGAGCGGGAGATGGTTCTTCTGCTGCGAGACGAGGAACGGCGTGACGCCCCACAGGCTGTAGCCGCGCTGCGCGGCGGCAGCTTGCATCGCAGCATCCCGCAGGAGGCCCGTGTCCCTGTACCAGCCGGTCTTGTCCGGCCGGTCAGTCGCGTCCCAGAGCACGTCCGCCAGGTACACCAGCTCCGGGATGGCGTTGACGATGAACGGGGCGCGGGCGGCGGCGATCCGGCGGAACGCTTCTAGGGCGTCGCCCAGGCCCGCGACGCCGGCCGGGTCACCGTTGGGCACGATCAACGCAATGGAGTTGAACAGCACCATCCGCGGCCACTGACCGAGGCCGTCGGCGAGGAACGCCTGCGCGTCCTTGTGCCCGAAGTGGGAAAAGACCAGGTCCGCCCCGCCGGCGCGGGCTTTCGCGTAAACGTCTTCGCCGGCGTAGACCTGGACACGCCGCCCGGTCTGCGTCTCGAACGGGCCGAGGAGCTGCTCGAGGAGACCGCCGTCTTGGATCGTGACAACGGTGGCGAGGCGCACGGTGGAGGTCGCAGCCGCCGCGCCCGTCGCGCTGCCTCCCGGCGTCGCAGATCGCGATGACGGGCTGGTACAGCCGGCCCCAACCGCGGCGCCGGCGGCGCCCAGCGCGAGCAGGCCACCGGTCCTCAACACCTCGCGTCGCGACAGCTCCGTGGTGTCGCGGTCCCGGTCCACCTCACTTCGATTGCCCATCGACTTCTCCGTCCCAGACTTCGACATTTGGCCCCTTACGACGTTGTGTTTCATACCTGGCGGTCCGAGGTTCCCGAGCCGGGCAAGGGTGCTGAGGAGGCTGGGGATGATTGCGCGCCAGGATAAGCTGGTGATAGCGGTCGAGGAACAGAACCGTGCGCTCTCCTGGCCCGACTCAGCGTGGACCCGGTTCGGCGTGGGTGGGTTCGCGACCCGCCTCGCCGCCAAGATTGCGGCGTCACCGCCGAGTTGGGGTGCATGGCGGCTAGGGCAGCGAGAATGTCAGATGGCCACTTGGGCGAAAGCCCGGCCTCGTGGAGACCCACTGGTCTGCACCGGGCTCAACCACCGCACGCAGAGCAAGAGCATTCGCAACCTACTTCTAACGTGCATTAGTTGTAGCCCTCACCGCCGTTTTGACGCCGCTACCCAGGAGACCCCCCGTGCATGCCCACCTGCCGCACCGAGCCGGTCGAGGTGGGGTCCGTGACGGTTCGGAGGTCACGGCCTCTGGTGGTTTCAGATGGTGAGGATGGTACCGATGATGAAAGCGGGGTAACAGATCAACAGGAAGATGCCGGCGGGCCGAGTGAGCCGTGCGGGCCGCCACGCAAGGACCAGGGCGGCGGTGAGCGCGGCGAGCATGACGGCCAGAGGGACGTGCAGTTGGCCTGGCCGGGTGATTTGGAGAGGGCGGGCCAGAGCTGCGGCGCCCAGGGTCATGGTTGCGTTGTAGGCGAAGGACCCGACGACGGCGGCGACAACCGCTTCGGTAGCTCCGCGCCGGGCCGCGGACCAGGCGAGGACGACGAGCTCGAAGGCGGTGACGAAGCCGATCAGGGTCAGTCCGAGGCCCGTTTGCGACGTGTCGGCGTGGGCCAGATGGCGGACGCCTTCGACAAGCAAGGTGGCGCCAGCCGACATTGCCACGATCCCGGCCACGATGATGAGCAGGTCTCGGCCGACTCGTCGGCGGGTCGTCGCGACCGCAGCCTTCTCCCGGGCGTCGTCGAGTTCGCCGGCCTCGCCGATTGTCGGCGGTTTGCCCTCGACCGCCCAGATCACGCCGATGTAGGCGAGGTAGGCGGCGACGAGCACGGCTCCTTCGATCCGGTTGACGTGACCACCCCAGGCGATGACCGCGCACGTCGCTCCGGCTGGCAGGGCCAGCAGACCGTAGCGGCGGACCCGCTTGGTGAACGGAAGTGGAGCGATGATGGCGCCTACTCCCAGCGCTACCAGGCACATGGCGATATTGGCGCCGATGACGTCGCCGAAGGCAACACCGGGGGCGTGGCGGAGGCTGGCGACTACACCGGTGGCGAGCTCCTCTGGCTCGGCGCCGGCTAGGAGCAGAGCCAGGGCGAAGGAGCTGACGCGCAACGCCACCGCGGCAGGGGCGAGGTGTTCGGCGAACGCTTCGGCTCCCCAGACGATCCCTGCGACTCCGGCGAGGATGGCGACCACCCAGGCTACGTCAAACACCGCGACCATCCTTGTCGACGCAACTGGTCAGCTTCGACAACATTGACTCCTTGACAATTGTCCCCGACGATCCACGTGGTCGGTACTCCGATGAGTGGGACGCTCCTCTCGGGCGGGCGGGTTCCTGTAAAGTTAGGTGTGCTACCCGCGATGTCGGGGTAGAGCTGAGCGCCGGGCCAGTTGCACGGTTGCGAGCGATACGGCGAGGAATGCTGCTGAGGCGACGGAGACGGCGACGGCGGTGTGGGTGAGGTGTTCGTCGAAGACGAGAACTCCTGCGCTGATGGCGACGACAGGGTTGAGCATCGTCAACGGCGGCAGCGACGCGGCGAGGGGCCCGGCCTGGTAGGCGGCCTGGTTGAGCACGAACGCGGCGCCGCCAATCACGATCAGGGCGTAGAACGGCCAGGTGCTGAGAAGGGTGAGTGGAGCATGGCTGGCGGTGCCGGTGACATCCTTGATGAGCGCCGCGGTCAGTCCGTAGGCGAGCCCGCCGGCGACGCCGAGCACGACGGCGAGGTGTCGCGGCGCGTACCGGTAACCGACCGCGATGACCGCTATGGCAGAGACGCCCGGTTGGGACTGGAACTGCTTGCCGACGGCCATGAGGTCAGCGACGAGGCGAAGGCCCACCTGAGCTTCTCGCACTTCGAGGCGATCAACCCCTACGGGACAATGGTCTTCGACATCGCCAACGTCCTCAAACGCGCCCGACGCCCCCTTCGACGCCCATGACCTCGACCCGGTACTTGCGAACATGACGACCTTCACCCCCATGACCATCCAGCGCCTGGCTATCCACGTGGTCGATGAGGTCGACGCCGACCGCCGCTGGCTGCTCCTGCTCGAGTTCCTCGAGGAATACGAACACGAACCCGCAACCGGTCACCGCTCCCTCATCGAACCCGAGCCGGGAAGGACCGGCGATCCCCGCTGGGACGCGCTGCTCGCCGGCATCGCCGAATGGCTCGCAGCCAAGGGCAGCTTCCCCGCCCCTCCCTGGGCGACCACGCCCGAACGAACGCTCGCAGAGCCGTGGAGCCCTCATGCGCTCGCCTCACTTCGCCGCCTGGCCACCGACAACGCCCCACCGGAGATCCGCCGCCACGGAGTCCTGATCGACCCCTACGACCTTGCCCGAGCATGAACCCGCCGCTCCTCAGCCGCCGCCAGCTCCAAGACGCCCTCGAACGCCCGGCCCATCACCTTGATCGCAGGAGAGTCCACGCCGAGCTGTATCTCTTCGGCGGCGGGGCCATGGTCCTCGCCCACAACGCCAGAGACGCCACCATGGACCTCGACACAGCCATCAAGCAACACCACGGCCCCGTAATGGCCGAATCGCGGGTCGTGGCCGACGAACTCGGCCTCCCGTCGTGGTGGCTCAACGAACAGGCGACGTCCTACCTGCCTACCGGCCACGACCTCGACGCCCGGGCCGTCCTGGATCGCCCCGGACTCACAGTTATGGCCGCGTCGCCACGCCACCTCTTGGCCATGAAGGTCCGCGCCGCCCGCCAGGGCGACATCGCCGACATCATCTTCCTGGCCCGTCTCGTCGGTGCGTCGAGTGCGGAGGAAGCCAGACGCGTCACGGCGCAGGTCTTCGCGGACGAGCCGCTCAGCGAACGAAGCCGGGCTGTGCTCGCCGATCTCGACGACGTTCTGCGCGAGTCCTGATTGCCTCTCGACCGACGGGTCCGGTGGCCCGCCAGGCGGTTAACTCGCGTTAGTGGATGCATTGTTGGCCACTTTGCCGCCGTTACTCAGCTGACCCCCATCGCAGGCCGCGACGGCGACGCAGTCGAGCACCCCGTCGGCCGAGGCTCTGAGGCGGTATTCCAGTTGCCCCATGACCGCGGTCCGTTTCGCGGGCGAGGTGCTCGTGTTATGTCGCGGGCTGGTCGCCCCGTTCGCCGGATATCGGGCGCTGGGACTGTCCGATCCTGTATTTAACCGGTCGTGATGGTCATGGCTAGCGGCGGTCTCGATGCGGTCGCCTTAGTGGATGGTCAGGGCGTTGAGTCGGCCAGGACTCGGGCGTTCTGCCTTCCGCTCGCCTGAGTTGAATGCCCGACCATGGTGCGACGGGAGGCGGGCGGCAGCAACCGGGGGGGTACTCGGAGCGTCGGCTTCTCTCCATCAGCCGAAGGACAAGCGGGGTGAAAATCAGACTGCATGGCCAGCTCGAACTACGCGTGCCACCCGGTGGACTGGCGGTCGCCTATCGGGGGTTGTCGGCTATGAACTTGGTGACGACTCCGGCGAGTTCTTCGCCTTTGTCTTCTTGGAGGAAGTGTCCGGCGCCGGCCATGGTGGCATGTGGCTTTCCGGTGGCACCCGGGATCTCGGCTCGCAGCATGGTGTCGGCGCCTCCGGTGATGGCGTCGGAGTCGGAGAAGGCGCACAGGAATGGCCGCTCGAAGCGGCGCAGGTTGTCCCAGGCGGCCCGGTTGGCCGGGGCGGCCGGGTCCTCGGGTCCGGTCGGGACGAGCATGGGGAACTGGCGGGCGCCTTGTTTGTAGGTGTCGTCGGGGAAGGGGCGTCGTAGGCGGCGACGACCTCGGGGGGCAGGTCGGTGACGCAGCCGCCGCGCACGATCCGCCCGACCTGGAACTCGGATGTGTCCTGGCTGTAGTGCTGCCAGGCAAGGAAGGCGTCGCTGGGCGGGCGGTCGCCGGTCGGCAGGAATGTGTTGGCGGCCACGACCCGGGCGAAGCGCTCAGGGTGCTCGCCGACGAGGCGCAGTCCGATCAGGCCGCCCCAGTCCTGACAGACCAGGGTGATGGCGTCGAGGCCGACCGCGTCGACGGCTGCCCAAGTCCAGTCCACGTGGTTTTGGTAGGTGTAGTCGCGGCGCTGCGCTGGTTTGTCGCTGCGACCAAAGCCGACGAGGTCCACGGCGATGGCCCGCAGTCCGGCGGCGTTGAGGACGGGGATCATTTTGCGGTACAGGTAAGACCACGACGGTTCGCCGTGCAATAACAACACTGTCTCTTCCGCGTCGGGGGATCCCTCGTCGAGGTAGTGGACCCGCAATCGGCTTCCGTCCCCGGCGTCCACCTCGACGTAACGGGGCGCGAAGGGGTAGTCGGCTAATCCTACGAATCGGTCATCAGGTGTTCGCAAAATGTCCATCGGACGCTCCTGTTCTCGAAGGATTCGGGATCCGGTCAGGCCGGTCCCGCGGAGTTGTGACCGCGGAGGACCCTAATGTGGGCTGCGGCGGCTGCCACCGTGCCAATCTTCTTGCACCCCAATGTCGTCGGGGTCGACGCCGAAACTGGCCAGCTGGGGTCGCTCTCGCAGGCTGCGTTTCAGTTCGGCGAACCCTGGGAAGCTGGCCAGGCCGACGACGTGGTCCCAAAGGCGGACGGCGTCGTCCTCGCTGGGCAGGCGGCTGATGACCGGGCCGAAGAACGCCACACCGGCCGGGGGTTGGAAGTGGAGGATCGGGGTGCCGACATCTTTGCCGGTCAACGCCAGGGCCTCGTCGGTCTCTTGTCGTAGGATGGTGTCGAGGGTGGTGTCGTCTAACGCGTCGGCGAGGTCGCTTGGCAGGCCGACCTCGGCCAGGATCGGCTGGGTGAAGCGGCGGCTGCCCCGATCGACGGTGCCGCTATCGTCTCGGTCGGTGTCGAAGATTCGGGTACCCATGGCCGCGTACAGTGCGCCGACGGCGTCGGGGCCGTGTTCGGCTCTCGTGCGGGCGGCGACGCGCAGCAGCCGCAGCCCGGCGGTGTGCCCGGCTTCGTAGTCGGGAGGGAAGTGATCGTCGTAGTCGACCGCGGCGTTGATCAGCCGCAGGGAGATGAATTTCCAGTCCACGGTGTAGTCCCGCTGGGCGGTGACCATCCGCAACCATTTGCTGGTCATCCAGGCGAAGGGGCAGACCGGATCGAAGTAGAAGGCGACGTCAGCATTGGCGGCCGCTTGACCGGTGGCATTCATGATGCCACAGCCGGGGCGTGATCTCGGAGATAGCGGATCATGCCGATCACATCGTCGGGCGTGAGCCGGCCGATGGCTCCGCTGGAGTAGACGCTGACCGCCACCCGGCCGGCCGGGTCGAGGACGAACCCGGTGGACTGTAAGAACACGGGATCGGGGTTGACGAACGCCCCGGTCGCCTCGGCGACCGCCCGGGCGTCAGCGCTGTGGCCGACGGGAAACGTGAGACCGTGCTTGGCGATCGTCGCGGCGGTCGCGGCTTCGTCGTCGACAGAGACAGCGACGACTTTGGCGTCCACCCCGCCGAGCTCGTCTTGCGCGCGTTGAAAGGCGCGTAGGTGGGCGTTGCAGTACGGGCACCACGAGCCCCGGTAGAACAGGACCACACCGAAGTGGCCACCTAACGCGTCAGGTAACCGGATGGTGTCGCCACCCGGCAGGGTGACGGTCAGAGATGGGAAGGTGTCGCCAGGTTGGAGCAATGTCATCAGTTCTCCTGAGGTAAATAGAGGATCGGGTCGCACACCGAACGGGTACGCCGAGAAGGACCGGCCGGATCTGGTCGTCGGTGTGTCGAGACGACCGCCCCCTCATCAGCTGGCCTGCGCGTCGATCGTCATGCGGGCTGGTCATCGGTTGGTCCGCGCCGCTGTGGGCGCCGTCGATGAGGGTGGCCGGGAGCGGGGTGACGGTGAACGTGTATCGCCCCGGCTCGGTCGATACCGCCATGCAAGGCGGGATACGGTCCCAGTCACCACGCAACATCGGCGCCGCACTCCACGAACGTTTCACCCGCAGCTACGAAGAGGGCTCCCTGATCACCGCCGAGGAGTCCGGCCGTGCCCTCGTCAGGCACCTCACCAGCGATGACACCGGCCAGATATGGAACGTGACCGGCACCCCCTGACCCAACACAGGTGCACAGCGCGGACCGGCGAGCCCAGCATGTCTCAGCCAAGCGAAACCATTCCGGGCCACTCACGTAGGGGGTTGGGACACGGCCGGTTTGGGCGCGGACTGCAGCGGGGTGGCCGGCTTGAGCGCGGCGGCCGCTCGTCGATGGTCCGATCGAGTCAAACGGTCTTCACCCTGCAAAGCATGAGGGAAGAGGGGCACCAGCTCAGCCTGCCACGCCCGGCGGCCTACTGCTCGACGACCGTTCCGGCTCAGCTGCTTCGAGCGCATCGGTCACTCACGCACAACCGATCCTGATCCCCACCACGACCGCCTTGTTGCTCGCTGCGTGCGGGTTGGACACGGTTGCAGCCGAGAGCAGGAGCCTCAGAGGCGCAGCTGATCTCAGACCGGGTAGGAGCCGCTGGTCGCCTGCGGCGCTACGCCGAGCGCCTGTCCACGGGACGCTGCGGGAGGCTATTTGTCCATGGACACTTGGCTTCGGCGTCGGAGCGGCCCACCGGAAAAGTTTGGTCGGGTCCTCACAGACGCGGTGATCGTTGGCGGCACGCCCGATATCAGGTCATGTGTCGGTGTTGGCGGCGTCGGTTGTCGAACCTGGGCGACGGCGAGGGGGTTTCAACGCTTGTGGGAGGAGCGTGTTGTCGATGACGCTCTTCGCCGTATCGCCAAGTTTGAGGTTGCTGTTGCGGGCGTGAGCCCGGAGCCGAAGGAAGGCTTGTTCCATGTCAACGCCAAGGGATTGGGCCACGATCCCTTTGGCTTGTTCGATGACGATGCGACTGTTGAGAGCCTGTTGCAGCTG
The DNA here is from genome assembly GCA_030945745.1 of Actinomycetota bacterium. Classification (GTDB taxonomy): domain Bacteria; phylum Actinomycetota; class Acidimicrobiia; order Acidimicrobiales; family Palsa-688; genus JALZAH01. Next base: position 7,118 of record JALYZO010000227.1, on the reverse strand, counting down.
TTCGTTGAGGCCCTGTGCCTCGGCGGCCGCCCGCTGGGTGACGATGCTGATGGTGGCTACGTCGGCCAGCGCCTGGGCGACAACAACGTCGGCGTCGCCCATTTGTCCTTCGTCGGTGCGGAACAGGTTTAGTGCGCCGATTGTCCGACCGCGTACGTGCATCGGCAGGGCGTGCACCGAGTGGAAACCGGCGTCCAGAGCTTTCGGGGCGAAGCGGGGCCAGCGGCCGTTGACCTGGGCGAGGTCTATGTTGATGACCGGCTCGCCGGTGCGGTAGCAGTCCGGGCATGGACCCTCGTCGGACTCCTCCTCGAAGACTTCCAGGATGCGCATGGCGTCACTTGACGACGCCATGCGCCGCAGGCCCCCGTCTGCAGATACGAGCATCAGGCCCGCTGCGGACACGTCGAGGATTTCCACGCACCGATCCGACAGCATGGTCAGCAGATCGACCAGGTCGAAGTCGTCCACCAGCGCTTCTGTCAGTTGCACCAACGTCTTGGTCAACAGCGCTTCTCGGGACATGACAACCCCAATCATCAGACCGCAGAGCGATCATCGTCTCCGAGGAGGAGGCGACCAGCACCATTCTCTGCCTTGACGACCGAGTCGTCCACTCGCGACGCCTATTTCGAGTCGTTGAGTTGGTCGAATCGCAACTTGCGATCGACGACATCGCCAGCTACGTCATCGACGGGGCGGTCGTGGGCGAACGCGTAGCTGCGGAGGCGGATCAGTGCCTGGGTGAGACTCATGTCAAGTTGAACGGCGACCATCCCCGACGCCTGAGCCACAACAAAACGAAAGTCTGCGTGCGCTTCCAGCTCCGCGCTCAACTTCCCAGGCGGGGCCTGAGCTTGGAGGGCCAGAAGCGTCTCGCAGACCACCTCGGCCATCACCAGGGCATCGGCGTGCTGATCGTTGGTGAGCGGACCTGGCTGGCGACGATAGAGGTTGACGGCGCCGAGACGGACCGCCCCCACCCCAAGAGGGAACCCGAAGATCGCCCCTACCCCTGCCCCTAGCGCGTCGGGCGTGAAACCTGGCCAGCGGGCCGCGACTGGGTCCGCCAAGTCTGGTTCAAGGACCGGCCGGTCATGGTGGTAGGCGTCCACACAGGGTCCTTCGCCCAGCGTGTACTGCAAATCCTCGATCTCGGCGGCCACCTCGTCGCTCGTCGCCACCGAGCCTTGGGCCACGCCCCCGGACATGAGCATGATGCCTGCACCGTCGACCGAAACAACCTCTGCGCACACCTCACAGAGGCGGGCCGTGCTCAACTCCCCATCAGGCCCTGACAGACGGGCCAGGATCGCCAAGCGTCGCTCTCCACCCACGCTCACCGACTTCCTCGGTGACCTCGTGGCCTGGCGGACACTGGGATCAGACGGGTTTGGTTCACACAGCTCTCCTGGCATTCAGCGTCAAAGAAACCTCGCTGCCAGGGACTAGGGCACCGCTCCAGCGCAACTAGCTCACAACCTGCGTTGTGCCCCTATGGTACCGTGAAGTTCCCCGTCGACGCTGACGGCACCCGGACCCGGTCCCATGCCACTGGCCGAGTCCGGTCCGGGTAGGGGTTCGGGGAGTAACGGCACCAAGAACAGCGACAATCGCGTTCAGTCTGCTGAACACCTCTGGTATCCATCCACGTATTCGCACTGGAAAGGCCATGCTGTGATGGTGGTCCGCCTCGGTCTCCTGCGTTTGCATGGCTGGCCAACCCACATCGACGAGGCCGGCTTCGAGCGCATGCGAGAGAGGCCCGAGTTGCTCGTTCCCAACGCCAGTCGTGCGGTCTTCATGGACAATCGGCGTTTTTTCGCCACCGGCGGGGTCGTACAGTGGTCCTCCCTCCTCGATGATGACAACTTGGCCCGCTACCACGTCAGGGTGGCCGAACTCGCCCCGCCGGACCTCGCCGAGTGGGCCCATCACCCCTGAGATGAGCGGCCGTCGGCTCGGTGATGGTGAGCTCGCAGAACCACCTTTCGCCGATGTGCCACACGTCAATGATGTCGAGGTGCGTGGCTTCAGCGGCGGCGGCGAGGTCGTCGATGTGCAGGGGGGCCCAGGCGAAGCCAGGGCCGAGCTGCGGGCCGTGCCGGAGCCTCAACTGACGAGAGTGTGCCCGGCGTCCCGTGACCAGGTCGGCGAGGATCCGGCCGGTTGGACTCAGCACCCGACGGAGTCGGCGGAAAAGGCGAACCGGGTCGCCGCCCAGGCCGGAGTTGCCGTCGAGCAGCAGGGCGGTCTGCCATTGGCCCATCCGGGGTAGCGGAGCGAACACCGATGCAGCCAGCACCGGTGCGCCCCGGCGGCTGGCGGTCTCGAGCATGGAGGGGGTCACGTCGATGCCCAAGACGTCGACACCGAGTGACTTGAGAGCTCGCAGGTGACGACCGGGACCACATCCGACGTCGAGGACGGGGCCCTCAGCCCGTCCGAGCACCTCACGTTCATCGAGGGACGCCGAACCCAGCCACGCCTCCCCGTCGGCTTCGACGAGGCCGGCGTCGTCGACGAGATGCAATGAGTGAAGATCGCTCAAAGGGGCGCTACCCGAGCAGGGTCAAAGGCTGGTTGGTCGGCCACGGTCGCCAAGACATGAAGGTTCTGCTCGACGCTCACGGGTCCTCTCTTTCGGTCTTCGATTCGAGGACGCCGAAGATCCGAAAGCGACATCCTGTTTGCGAATGCTACCTACCAGAAGCCCTGGATGTTGACAACAGCGTTCCCTGGGTAGGATCAAATCGTCCACGAATGAGAGTGTTGGTTCGAACATGACAAGAGAAGCCGCCCAGGATCACGTGTTGCCAGGTGCCACCCGCGCCGGGCAGCTCCGACGAGCGGCGGTCATGGCGGTCGTGGCCTGTGTTCTTATCGGGGCAGTCAAGCCGTTCGGGCCCGTCGCCTATCACTGGATACCGGTGATCACCGGGGGTGGCTTGGCGTTGGCTGCGTTCGTGGGCGGTCGGGGCAGCCGGCTCATGGGAGGGGCGATGCCGGTGTTGTTCTGGGGTATCGCCATCGTGCTCACCTCGGACTTCAAGATCCCCGGGGATTACGCGCTGATCACGGGCATGATCGGCTTGGGCGCCATTGCCGCCTACCTGTTGTCGGAGGTCGGCTGGCACTCCAACGCCTTGCCCGTTGGGTTCGGCATCGTCTTGATAGGCGCTGGCGAGTACATCCACGGCACCTATGGGTCGTGGGCGACCTATGCATTCGCCATGCTCGCCGGGCTTGTGGTCATCGCCGAGTTGCTGGCGGTGCCGAGCGCTCGGCGCCGCAACAGCCAGCCGGCACCGAAAGCGCCCGCCGCTGAGCGGACGACAAGCGATGAGGCCCTGACCTCCGCCTGAGTGCGCTTGGCCAGCGTTCCCTGACGCTCCCGCGCACTACCGAACTGGTCGGTACAACAGGCACGGCCGGGGTCCGGCCATGAGCTCATACCATGAGGGCTCGAATCAGCGGTAGCCACCGAGCGGTGCCGTCTGCGGCGTCGACGGTCGCGTCGGCGCCGGGATGCACTCGCTCCCCTCGGTGCTCGCCAGAAGCGGCCCGGTGAAGCTCCGACAGGCGTGAAGCTCAGCAACGAACGCCCTGCCGGACAACCCGGTAGCGTCGATGATGACCATGGTGGGGAAGAGCGAAACCGCAGTCGGCCGGCTCGAGAGCCAGACATGACCCGGAGTTCGCCGGCGTCACGTGGCCACCGCGTTTGTGGCCGCCCTGGTGGTACCAGGCCTCCTGGCGGCCTGTGGCAGCAGCCATCCTGCGGCAAGCAGCCCCGGATCGACGACAAGCGCATCGCCGTCGCCGGCGGGCAGCACGACCTCGTCGCCCAGCGACGCTTCCGGAGCCACCGGGACGCTGAACCTGACGGGTCTGATCAACGGCACGGTGCACGTCACCGGTTCGGTCCTTCCCTGCTCGGCGGCCCAGGCGGTCCTCAAGGACAACTGGTGTTCGGGACCGGCAGCTCCGCCGAGACCCTGGCCTTCAACTGGGCAGCCGGGAACTTGCAGCTTCCGCTGCTCAGCGGCACGTCGATCATCGTTGCTCAGGGCGACCTGTCCAAGAGCTTCAGCCGTGCAGGCACCTACTCGGCTGCGAGCCAGTCGGCGAGCGGCACCCTCAGCATCGCCGGCACCGCCTCCGGCTCCATCCACGGCACGGTCGATGCATCCCTGGTACCGCAGCAGTACTCGGGCGCGACGCTCCACGTCGCCGGCAACTGGAGCTGCTGAGATCTACCTCGGGAACCGGCAGCAGCAGCGACGATCTGCTCGCCGAGCCTTACGGGACATTTCCGCGACCAGCACACCGCAACCGCCATCGCACTCCCTCTTCAGTGTGCTTGTTTCCGGAGCTGACGGGCTCGTAGATCGTCCGGCCAGCGGAAGGGCAGCGGGATGATGGAGCCGGCCGGGTGGTCGCGGGCGGCCTCAGCCAACACCGCAGTGAGCACTTGGCGGTGGGTGACCTGGTCGCCTACTCCGCCAAGGGTGAGACCGAAGGGGTGAGCGACGAAACAGGCCAGCGACGGTTTGATCCTGCTGGTGATGGTGGGGATCTGGGTGATTGACGCCGTGGCACATCCTGCCTCGTCGAGACCCCGCTGGAGCAGTCCGACCGACTGCTGGCAGACAGGTCAGGCCGGGACGAGCAACGCCAAATCGACCTCCTGGTCGCGGAGGCTGTCGCGGGCGACGGGGAGGGTGCGCTCGAAGATGTCCGCCCCTTTGGGTACGAAGCCCATGGTCGACACGGCCAGCGGCGCCACCGACGCGACCAACCCGTCGTCGGCCATGGCGAGCAATGTCTGGGCCGGAAAGACGACTTCAGGGTCGGCCGACGCCCGCTGCGTGTCGTAGCCGACGTGGTCCAAAGCGAGCCGTTCGCCGTCGAGGGGGACCATGCGGGCTTCGCCGTCGGAGCGAAGTGGCGCCTCTCCTGCTTGGTGGACCCCGGCGGTGCTGATCAGCCCTACCCGGGCCTGGGTCAGAGGTATCTGGAGGGGCTGGCGGGGCGAGGGCCGCGGATAGCTGACCCACTCGAAGGTGGGCACGAACCGGCGGACGAAGTCGCGCTCCAGCGCCGGGAAGTCGACGCTGTCATCGTCGAGTCCGGTCCCGTCGGTGCTCGTCATGCCAGCTCCGTTGGGACCAGAGGCGGTAACTGGGGGGACCGTCGCCCGAACCTGGCTTTCGTCCCGACGGGTTCTGGGCTAGGCGCGCAGGGGTTGGCGCCCGGCCGAGCTGCAGCCACCATGGTCGGGTCGAGAAGTCCGTCCAGTTCTCCTCGCAGCCATTTCAGGGTCTCGGGCACGAGGGAGTAGCAGCGCCATGGGCCGTGGTGTCGTTCCTGGACGAAGTCGGCGCCCATCAGCGCGTGGAGGTGGTGGGACACGAGCGCGGCGGTCATCCCGAGTTGCTCGGCCAGCGACGTGACGCACTCCTCGCTCCGGCGCAGCTGCTCGAACACGCGCCGCCTGTTGGGATCGACGAGTGCCCGCAGCGCCACCGTGAGCTCGGCGGGCGCTTCGTGGGTGGCAGTCATGACGGCAGTCTACGGAGACCGAGGTCGGTCGAACCACTGTTTGACACCTTGGTCAAGCCTGCGTTTGAATAGCTTCCTGATTCGGGGAACGGGGGCAGGCGTGACCATCACCACAGGACGACCTTGCGGGCCTCCGGGGGGAGCTGGGCGCCAAGACGGCGGCAATGGAGGCGGCCGGCGGGGGGTCGACCCGTTCGGTGCGACGCCGGATCATCCCGTTGGCCTCGATCGGGCTGTTCCTCTCCGGCTACAACAACTTCATCATCGGCCTGGCCCTCATCCAGGTGAAGGCAGTGTTCCACCTCTCCGCTTCGGCCAGCGGCCGGGTGGCCGCCGCCACCCTGGCCGGGATGCTGGTCGGCTCGTTCAGCTTGGGCCGTCTCGCTGACCGGATCGGACGCCGACCGGCGCTACTCATCGACCTTGCCCTCGTCGCCGTGTTCGCCGTCGTGTCTGCCGTCGTCGCCTCAGGGCTGGAACTGACCGCGGCGCGGTTCGGCCTCGGCCTCGGCATCGGCATCGGCATCGGCGCCGGATACCCCATCGGTTCGTCCTTCGTTGCCGACGTGAGCCCCGACCGCTCCCGGGGCCGGCTGATGACCCTGGCCTTCTCTGGATGGGGCCCGGGCGCCTTCGGTGCGTCGTTGGTGGGCTGGCTGGTCATCCGCGACGTGGCCGGCGACTCCGGGTGGCGGTGGATGCTCGCCTCGGGAGCCGTCCCCGCCGTGGTCGCCTTCGGGCTCGTCGCCCTCACCAGCCTTCCCGAATCTCCCCGCTGGAAGGCGTCGCAGTCGCTGGCCAAGCTCCCCCTCACCGCGCTGGGGTCGCCCGCCTATCGTCGCTCGACACTGGCCGCGCTGGTGCCGTGGTTCCTCATGGACATCTCGGTCTACGGCATCGGCCTCTACACCCCGACGCTGCTGACCTCCTTGGGGTCCCATCATCCCGTCCAGGTAGCCCTGGGGACCCTGGTGCTGTCGGTGTTCACCCTCGCCGGCTTCGCTGGGGCGGCGGCGATGATCGACCGGCTCGGACGCCGGCCCCTCCAGATGGTCGGGTTCGTGGGCATGGCCGCCGCCCTGGTCCTGCTCGCGGTGGCCGGTGCCCACCCCGCCACCGTGGTGCTGCTCGGCCTCTTCGCCGTGTTCCAGTTCGCCTCCAACGCCGGTCCCAACACCACCACCTGGATCGTGCCCGCCGAACTGTTCCCCACCCGGCTTCGAGCGACCGGCCAGGGGGCCGCCACCGCGTTCTCCAGGCTCGGCGCCGTCCTCGGCGTGCTGCTGCTGCCCGACCTGGTGACCTGGATCGGCCTGGCCGCCACCCTCATCCTGGTAGCAGCGACGAGCGTGGCCGGCGCCATCGCCACCACCGTCCTTCTGCCCGAGACGGCCAGACGTCCACTCGAAGACTGATGTGGAACGGTTTGTCATCTATGAAGGAGCGCCTCTTGTCAAGGGGTCCGGACGGGTTTTTCGTCCGGTCGTTTGCGGCCCGAAGGGGCGTGGGGTGTCATTGGGGCGCGTCGAAGGGTCCCGACGTCGGCGTGAGCG
>JALYZO010000220.1 GCA_030945745.1 Actinomycetota bacterium | reverse complement strand
CGGCTGGGTGGCGAAGAGCTTGGAGTAGAACGTGATGGCCTCGTTGAGATCGGCCACGTTGAGGGCAAGCTGGACACGGGACACGGACGGAACCTCCTGAAGTATCGAACGACGTCGATGCATTGATAATGGTCAATGCATTTGTGGTTGTCAATAGGAGATGCGGCGATGGCCAACCAGAATGACGTGGTCGAGGTGACGGTCGCCGACTGCTGCCCATCAGTGTTGGCGGCCCCTCTCGACGCTCGCGAGGCCGGCGAACTGGCCGCCGCATTCACGGCCCTGGCCGACCCGGTGCGGCTCCGGGTCCTGTCGATGCTCGCCGCCGCCCCCCAAGGCGAGGTGTGCGTGTGCGACTTCGTCGAACCCCTCGGCAAGAGCCAGCCGACCATCTCTCACCATCTGAAAATCCTCAGCGACGCCGGACTGGTCCACGGCGACCGACGCTCCAAGTGGGTGTGGTACTCGCTCAACCGCGAACGCCTGGCCGGCCTCCGCGCCGCCATCGACGCCTGAGCGGACCTGAGCAACCTCACATCAGTGGCTGGCCGGGCTACCAGCTCGAACGGTCAGGATGAGGGGGATGGCGACCACCATGGCCCCAGCGAGGAACACGAACCCCGCTGCAGGCGACACCGTGGACCACAGAAGTCCGGCGATGGCGCTGGCGGCCAGGTTGGCGACCGCTTGCGCGGTGGCCAGCAACCCGAACGCCGAGCCCCGCAGGCCGGTCGGGGCCACGGCGGCAACCGCCGCGCTCTGGGCCGTCTCGGCACAGCCGATCCCGAGGCCGGCAAGGATGAACGCCGGAGCCAGAACCACCACGTTCGTAGCGCCCACCGCGAACCAGAGGTAGCCGGCGGCGAAGAACACCGCCCCCACGGCCATCACCCTGACCGGGCTGGTCCGATCCCCCGTCCCGCCGGGACGCTGATGAGCGTGGCAGCCACGTTGTAGAGGACATAAAGGGCCAAGGCGAGCTGGGTGGCGCCGGTCTTGGTGTGGCCGTGAGCGAACAGCTCGGTGGCCCGCAAGATCAGCAGGGTGGCTGCCGCGTTGCCGAGCTCGAACGCGGTCACGCCGACCATGAGCCGCCCCAGTCGGCCGCTGAGGACCGGTCGTATCCGGATCCGGATCGGCTGGCGGTCACGCTTGTTCGCGGCGGTCGTGTGGCGTATGGCGTAGATGATGGCCAGGGCAGCGAGCAGGCCGGGGATGACCGACAGATACAACGCAGAGCGGACACCGACAGGGCAACCAGACCGATGGCCAAAAGGGGGCCGCCGATCGCGCCGAGGTTGTCCATGGCCCGCTCAAAGCCGTAGGCCCTGCCGTAGACGCCAGGCGGGACAATGTCCGCCAGCAGCGCGTTGCGGGCCGGGACCCGCAAACCTCGCGCTCCCCACGCCCCGGCACGCAGCAACCCGGCCTGCCATGGCGCCCCGGCGGCGCCGAGCCCAGCGGAAAGAACCGCGGTCGTGGCGTAGCCACCAACTGCGATGCTCCGCCGCCGCGCCGGGTCATCGGCCAACGCGCCACCACCGAGGCGCGTTATCCCAGCGGCGGCATCGGAGATCCCTTCAACCAGCCCGAGGGCCGAGGCCGGGGCGTGCAACGTGCCCACCAGAAGGCTCGGCAACAGCGCAGTGGGGATCTCGTGGCCGAGATCGGCAAGAAAGCTCGCTCCGCCGATGCCGGCCACCCCTGCACTGAACCAGCGATCATCCGCCCTCGGCGCCTGAGCGGACACCTCGAATTCCGACACGTCCGGCTCGTCGGCCGATTCGGGCATCAGCCGGCCCGTACCATTCCAGCAGCAACCGGGCCGCAACCGCCCATGACGCTCAGCGGGCGGACCAACACCGAGAAGCCCAACACTTCGCCATACCCACCAAGTCACACGGCGGGCTCATCGACCTGTCCACGTCCAGGAACGTAGCATCGCTGACCCAAAAAGCCAGCGTCTAATCCGGCTTAGTAGAAGCATTCATTGCCATTTTGACGCCGCTAACCAGCAGACCCCTAGGCGTGGAGCACCTCGGCGTAGCGGTGCGGGAGGTCGACCGGGGCCCGTCCTCGCCTCGCTCGTCGAGGGGCTGTCGTGTTCTCTGAAGTGGTTTCGGGCCCGTGGGGTCCCTTGCTTTTCGTGTTCTCTGAAGTGATGACGGGAGGGTACTTCAGAGAAGGAGCGTTCTCTGAAGCACGGCCGTCGTAAATTCCGATCTGATCACGCCCCGTAGGGCTGGGTGAGCTTGGACCCGCAGCGGGTGTAACCGAAGACTGGGTCACTCGGGCGACAGTGGCGTCGTCGAGGACGTAGGGCCCGGAGTCAACAACCACGGACGTGAGGGAACGAACCATGGAGGAACCGGTCTTTGCCGTGAGGCCGGAGCTCAGCTTGGAATAGGTTGGTCGCGTGTGCGGACGGTTCACCTCTACATCGCCGGTCGAGGCGCTGGCAACGACCTTCCGGGTCGACGAGGTGAGAACCGATGCAGCTCCACCGCGCTATAACGTGGCGCCCACCCAGCCCGTCCTGGCGGTGGCCACCAGGCACGCCCGGGATGATGGCGACCAGTTCGTGCGCTCTCTCGGCACGTTCCGCTGGGGGCTGGTCCCTTCATGGGCCAATGATCCGTCCGTCGGCAACCGGATGATCAACGCCCGGGCGGAGTCGGTCGCCACCAAGCCGGCCTACCGCAGCGCTCTTCGTAGCCGCCGGTGCCTGATCCCGGCCGACGACTTCTACGAGTGGGAGACCCGGCCCGGCCGCAAGGCAAAGCAACCGTGGGCGATTCGCCCCGAGTCGGGCGAACCCATGGCCCTTGCCGGGTTGTGGGAGGTGTGGCGGGACCGGACGGACCCTGACACCGACCTCCTCCGAACGTGCGTCGTCGTCACCACCGGGGCCAACGACGCCCTGAGCGCCATCCATGGGCGAATGCCGGTGGTGCTCAGCCAAGACCACTGGGACCGTTGGCTAGATCCCAGTTTCGACGACCGGGAGTCCCTGCAGCGCAT
>JALYZO010000212.1 GCA_030945745.1 Actinomycetota bacterium | reverse complement strand
GGGGGGGGGGGGGGGGGGGGGGGGGGGGTAATCCAGGCGCCGGAGCCGGCGGCGGCACCGGCGGGGGAAGCTCCGGAGGCGACGGCGACCCCACAGGCGCAAGTGGCGGCGGCGGTGCCGTGGGAGCCACCGGAGGCAAGGGGGGTTTGCCCGGTAGTCCCGGCAGCACCAGCGCAGAGATCGCCGGACCGGGTACGCCAGGTCACGACGCCGCCGACGTGGTGGGCGGCGTTGGCGGCAACGGCGCCAACAGCGGCTCCGGCTACGGCGGAGGAGGGGGCGGTGGCGGCTACGCCGGCGGGGGCGGAGGAGGCAGCAGCGGCACCAAGGACGGCGGCTACGGCGGCGGAGGCGGAGGTAGCGGCCACACTCCGACAGGGACGGGTCTGACCGCTGGGGTCAGAAGCGGCACTGGAATGGTCGTAGTCACGTTCTCGACCGTCGCCCTCCAGGCGCCCACCCTGAGCACCCGGGCCTCCACCAACAGCACGACGGTCGCTCCGGGCACGGTCGTCACCGACACCGCCACCGTGACGCCCCCGCCTGGAGGACCGGCCCCCACCGGCACCGTCACCTACCGCCTCATCGGGCCCGGCCCCAATGCCGACTGCGGGGCGCCCGACCTCGCTCAGAGCCAAGTACCTGTCGGATCGCCCTCTGGGCCGTTCACCGTGACCGCACTTGGCACCTACAACTTCGTGGCCACCTACGACGGAGATGCCAACTACCAACCGGTGTCGCGCCGCGGCTGCGGCGATCCCGCCGAGATGTTCACCGTCGCCTCGCTCCATGCGCCCAAGGTCCGGTCCCTCACACCCAACCAGGGCCCCCAGGTGGGCGGCACCCAGGTGATCGTCACCGGGGTCAACTTGGCCCAGGCCACCTCCGTGCAGGTCGACGGGATCGACGTGGCGTTCCGAACGGTCCGGGACAGGGGTGAGCTGGGGCTCAGCTTCATCACCCCGGCCCACGCTCCGGGACCGGCCAAGGTCACCGTCGTGACCCCCGCGGGCACGAGCAACGCCGTCGTCTTCACCTATCGAACGACCCCGCCGCCCAAGGTCCAGTTCCTCACGCCCAACCAGGGCCCCCAGGTGGGCGGAACCCACGTGATCGTCACCGGGGTCAACTTCGCCCAGGCCACCTCCGTGCAGGTCGACGGGATCGACGTGGCGTTCCAAACGGTCCCAACGTTCGGGGACCGGGGTGAGCTGGACCTCAGCTTCAGCACCCCGGCCCACGCTCCGGGACCGGCCGAGGTCACCGTCGTGACCCCCGCGGGCACGAGCAACGCCGTCGTCTTCACCTATCGACCCACCGTCTTCACCTATCGACCCATCCCGCCGCCCAAGGTCCGGTCCCTCACTCCCGGCCACGGTCCGTCGGTGGGCGGCACGCTGGTGTCGATCGGCGGCACCAACCTCGAGCAGGCGACCGCGGTCCGCATCGACGGGATCGACGTCACCTTCTCACCGTTGGTGTTTACCCAGCGCCTGGCCAACGGGTTCGTGGACCACGTCGTCGTGGCGCTGCAGTTCACCACGCCGCCACATGCCGCGGGTGGCGCCGACGTCACCGTCACCACCCCGGCCGGGACCTCGGCGCCGTCGCGTTTCATCTACGATCCATCGGCGGTCGCTCGCAGCATTTGAATGGCCTGTGAGCAGAATCTCCCTGACGGAGCCGAGATCATCTTGATGGCCGCGTCGGAGTTGAGCGGGCGTGGCACCGGGTCCCTGACTCGCGAGAATGTCGATTATCGCGTGTAGGTGGTAGGGGTTCGGAAGTGGTCACCGCCCGTCGTCCGCCTTAGATACGCGGTGCGATGGTCACCTATCTGGGGTGTCCGTCAGGGCGATCTTTTGCTGTTGACCGGGCTGGTCGCGACAAGTCCGACGACGCCGCCGAGTGCAGTCGTCGCTAGGGCCAGAACGCCCTCGGCGCTCTTTCCCAAGAGGACCAGTACAAAGGTCAGGATGCCAAAGACAAAAATTGCTCCCCCCATCGTCCCGACCACGATGTACCACAGCCTCTGCTGAGTCCTCCGATCCGGTACCCCGAGAATGGTTGCGGCGACGTCCTCCTGATCCGCTCGGGGAAGCGTGCCGATCGTCTCGGTAGCAACCTGATGCTGCTGGTCGGGACTCAGGCTCTGCACCACCGTGCCAACCAGCTCCTGCTTCGACTCCGCCGACAGGCCGTCGATCGTCTCGGTAGCAACCTGATGCTGCTGGTCGGGACTCAGGCCCTGCACCACCGTGCCAACCAGCTCCTGCTTCGACTCCGCCGACAGGCCGTCGATCGTCGTGGTAGCAACCTGATGCTGCTGGTCGGGACGTAGCTCCGACCCTTCGTGGTCCGACACGGCGGCCTCCCTATTCAATGAGCGTGAACGCCCATCTTGCACCTGTCGGCTGCGCAGCCGGGATCGTTGTGCGGACGCCGATCGGTCGCCAACGGATCCGCCCGCGGTGACGAATGGCGCGTCGCGGATTTGACCTGGGTGGCTCGCCACACCCTCTGACCAGGGCCAATGCGTCGCGAACCACCCATGACAAATCACAGACGGAGCACGGCCACGCCTCGTTGCTGATGGTCGCCGCCGCCTACTTGACTGCTGGTGCCATCGGCGCGGCCAGCTGGATTCTCGCCTGGCGTGCCCATCTACCGGGATGGCATAACGGGTACTTGACGGCTGGTTTTACTGGTAGGTACTGAAGATAATCGGCACTATCGCCGAATTCGCAGAGCCTTTCCCGGTCCTACTGATCTCCCTCGACGGACTGAATCGCCTGTGGGCCCAAGTCAAGGCGCGGCGGATGAACTCGTCGAACATGGGAAAGGTGAAGGCGAGGTCACCGTGACGAGGCGCATAACAGAGGCCACGCTTGATGAGGCTGTCGCGGATCCGTCCTGTTTGGGTCGTCTTCTTCCGAGGTGTTTCTACACGTCGCCGGACCGGTAGGGTTCCAGTCCTCCGAGAGCCGCCATGGCCCTGAGGTAGTCGCACTCAGCATCGGTCGTTTTGTCGATTCGGGCTCGGAAGAATCCCTGGTCGAGGTCGTCGACCGCGAGCATTGTCGCGGCCTGGACATCGTGAAGGGTCGGACATCGTCGCCTCGCTCGTTTGGGTGACCGGCCCGTTCGCCGACCGTCGGATCATACGTGCAGGAGCTCGATGGTCGGACCAGTGGTGTGCCGCTGTGTCTGCGTGAGGGAGCCGTGCCGACCTTGATGCCCTGTTGCACTTTTCGCACGGATCATCGCCCGACCCCTGACGAAGCCGCCGACGATATAGCCGACGACAATGGCGGCCGCTACGGGGATGCATTGCATGCTGATCGTTCCTGAGTGCGTCCGGTTCATGGTTTCCTTCCATGCTGCGTCGTTGATCGGTTCGTCGCTGGGCACGGTCCTTTCGGGTTCGGTCAGCACCAGTCCGCGAAGACTGAGTCGACTGCGGTGACAAGTCGGGTGTAGCTGCGGTCGACATCGCGTGGTAGGCCGAACCCGCCGGCGGCTTCCAGGCTCACGAACCCATGCAGCGCGCTGCGGAGGGCCCGGGTGGCGTCGATGACATCGTCGTCTCTGAGTCCGTAGCCGGCGAGGACGGCCCTGACGACGGCGAGCGCCGCGTCGCTGGCGGCCATATGGTCGGCGTCGAGCGGGTCGGGCGCCCGCAGGCTGGCCTGGTAGAGGCCCGGATGGGCCTGGGCCCACACCCGGTAGGCGTCGGCGACGGCGAGCAGCGCGTCGGTGCCCGCCCGGCCCACAGCAGCGGTGGTGATGGCGTCGCCCAGACCAGACACGGCGAGCACCGCCAACCGGCGCCGAAGCTCGTCGAGCCCGGCGATGTGCTTGTAGAGGCTCGGGAGCCTCACACCCAGGCGTTCGGCAACGGCGGCGAGGGTCAGGCGGTCGAAGCCGACCTCGTCCGCCACCCGGGCCGCCTCGGCCACGACGACATCGGTGCTGAGGCCGGCCCTAGGCACCCTCGGGCAACCGGTCCAGGAACTCGACGATGGCCTCGCCCACGACTTCGGGGAATTCGGCCTGGGGGTAGTGGCCAGCTCCGGGGACGAGGACCACCTCCGCGCCGACACGCCCGGCGATGAGGCGGGCCTCGCCGACCGGGTCGGCGAAGTCGGGGTCGGCCTCGCCCATCACCACGAGGGCAGGCGCGCGCACCTCCTCGAGGCGGGCCTCGACGGGTGCGTGGGAAGTGCGGGTCGTGGCGACGAACGCCTTCCAGTGCCCGGGCTGACGGAGGTTCTCCTTGATCTCGCCGAGGTGCTCGACGAAGTCGCTGTCGCGCCGGCCCGGGTAGAACTTCGGAACGTAGTTCCCGAAGGCCGTCGGCCCCCACGGCTTGTGGAGCAGGAGCCGGAAGGCAAGCCGGGCGAACACCGATGTCGGTACGTCGCGGACAAACGGTCCGATGAGGACCAAGCCGTCAACGGCCGAGGGCGACTCGGCCGCCGCCCACGCCGCTGCCCCGGCCCCCATGGAGTTGCCCACCAGAATGGCCGATGCCTCGTCCAGGTGGGCGATGAGGGCCAGGAGATCGGAGCCGGCAGCGACGTCGTCGTACCGGGAGAACGTGGTGTCACTGCCACCGTGGCCCCGCAGGTCCATGGTGGCCACCCGGTACCCCGCCGACACCAGATCGGCGGCAAGGCGGTTGTACACGGTGCGGACGTCACCCATGCCAGGAAGGCACACAACGAGCGGGCCATCTCCTGCGACGTCGTAGGCGAGACGGCCCTCCGGCTGATCGAGATAGTCCGTCCGGCTCTTCTGGCTTATTGTCATAGCACTTACGCTAGTCCTATTAGCCATGGTCGTCAATGGCCCATCCGCCCCGGTTGTGACAAATGGGTTGACCTTGACCCTGCGTCAGTGTTGGAACATGGGGTCATGATGAAGAACGCAACGATTCTGCCCCCCTCGGCCAACAGCGGATCGGCCCCCTACGCGTCAGCGTCAGCGGTGTCTGCGGTCGGGCTGCGCAAGGCTTTCGGGCGGCAGATCGTCCTCGACGGCATCGACTTGGATGTACCCACTGGAACGGTCTTCGCGTTGCTCGGGCCCAACGGCGCCGGTAAGACCACGACGGTACAGATCCTGTCCACGCTCATCCCCGCCGACACCGGTGAGGTGCGCGTCGGCGGCCACGACGTGGTCCGCGAACCAAACCTGGTCCGCGCCGCCATCGGCGTGACCGGCCAGTTCTCGGCGGTCGACACCCTTCTCACCGGCGAGGAAAACCTGATCTTGATGGCAGACTTGCACCACCTGGGCCGGCGAGAAGGACGGCGGCGGACGGCCGACCTGCTGAGCCGGTTCGATCTCGTCGAGACGGCCAACAAACCGCTCGCGACCTACTCCGGCGGCATGCGGCGTCGCCTCGACTTGGCCATGACGCTCGTCGGCGACCCTCGAATCATCTTCCTCGACGAGCCGACCGCGGGCCTCGACCCCCGCAGCCGCCGCACCATGTGGGAGATCATCCGCGACCTCGTGGCCGGCGGGGTCACGATCTTCCTCACCACGCAGTACCTGGAGGAGGCAGACCAGCTCGCCCACCAGATCGCCGTCCTCGACCACGGCAGGCTGGTCGCTCGTGGGACCGCGGCGGAGCTCAAGCGTCTCGTCCCCGGCGGCCACATCCGCCTGAAGTTCGCCGACGCGGCCGGTCTCGACCTCGCGGCCCGGGCTCTCGACCAGGCCGGTCGCGATGACGATGCCCTCGTGTTGCGGGTCCCGAGCGACGGTGGGGTCCGATCGCTGCGGGCACTGCTCGACCGCCTCGACCGCGAATCGGTCGCGGTCGACGAGTTGTCAGTCCACACACCCGATCTCGATGACGTCTTTCTCGCCCTCACCGGTCAGTCCGACACAGAAAGCGAAGGTCAGCGATGAGCTCCTTTTCCTACGCGGTGGCCGATTCGGCAACCCTGCTGCGCCGCAACCTCCTGCACGCACTGCGTTACCCGTCGATGACGATTGCGTCGATCGGAACGCCAGTCCTCATGCTCCTGCTCTTCGTGGGCCTTTTCGGCCGCACGCTCGGCTCCGGGCTCGGCGGTGCGTCGGTCGGTGGCACGTATATCGACTACGTTGCTCCCGGCATCCTGGCCATCACGGTGGCGTCGGGCGCCGGGTCAACGGCAGTGAGCGTGTGCACAGACATGACCGGCGGCATCATCAACCGGTTCCGCACCATGGCCATCTCCCGTGCCTCGGTGCTGACCGGTCACCTGGTCGGAAGCGTGGTCCAGACGATGATCAGCGTGGCGCTGGTGATCGGCGTCGCCCTGATCATGGGATTCCGGCCCATCGCTGGTCCCGTTGGATGGATCGTGGCGATCGGGATCCTTGTCATGCTGACCGTCGCTCTCACCTGGCTGGCGCTCGCCCTCGGCATCGTGGCCAAGACCCCCGAGGGCGCGAGCAACACGCCGCTGCTCATTCTGTTGCTGCCATTCATCAGCAGTGCCTTCGTCCCCACGGCGTCGATGCCGGCAGGGGTGCGCTGGTTCGCCGAGTACCAGCC
>JALYZO010000090.1 GCA_030945745.1 Actinomycetota bacterium | reverse complement strand
AAGAGCCAAGCGGAGTTCGGCTGCCGGGCCTGCGGACATCGAGCCAACGCCGATGTGAACGCCGCCGTCAACATCCTTGCCGCCGGGCTGGCGGTCACAGCGCGTGGAGGGACATCCCGAAGTAGGGGACCCGATGAAGCGCGAACCCGACCGGTTGCCGCATGAGTGGCCGGGAATCCCACGACTTCAGTCGTGGGAGGGACGTCAAAGTCGATCAGCTCTTGACAACCTCGATGGTCACGCGGAACTCCACGTCACTGTGCAGCTTGACGGGGACCTCGTGGGCGCCGAGGGTCTTGATGGGCTCGTCAAGGTGGAGCCGCCGGCGGTCGAGGACCACCGAGGTCTGGGCCTCGACGGCTTCGACCACATCGGAGGTGGTGACGGAGCCGAACAGCTTGTCGCCCGCTCCGGCGCGCGCCGGGATGCGGATCACCGCGGGAACCAGGGTCCGGGCCACGACCTCGGCCGCCTCTCGATCACGGGCGTCGCGCACGTCGCGGGACTTGCGCATGGCGTTGGCCTGGGCGCTGACGCCAGTGGTGGCTGCCATGGCGTGACCCTTGGGGAGTAGGAAGTTGCGGGCATAGCCGTCGGACACGTCGCAGATGTCCCCGCGCTTGCCCAGGTTGGCCCTGTCGGCTCGAAGGACGACACGCATCTACGCCTCCACCTCCTCGAGGTCGCCGTCGGCACTGCCCTCAGCGTCGATCATCGGTTCGGCGGCCTCCTCGGAGGGCTCGCTGGAGGTCTCGGCGCTGGCGTCGTCGCGGCGGGAGCCGCCGCCGCGGGGACCGCCTCGGCCCGGGCCCCGCTCGCTCACCGTCCGTTGCGTGTAGGGCAGCAAGGCGACCTCACGGGCCGTCTTGATGGCCACCTGCACGTCACGCTGGTGTTGGGAGCAGTTGCCCGTGACCCGGCGGGCTCGGATCTTGCCCCGGTCGCTCATGAAGCGGCGGAGGAGGTTGACGTCCTTGTAGTCCACCCAGTCCACATGGTCCTTGCAGAAGATGCAGACCTTCTTCTTGCCCCGAGGGCGTGTGTCCTTGGTGACCCGCTTGCCGCGATCGCGGTCGTTGTTGCGTGCCATGGCTTAGAACGGCTCCTCTTCGTACTGGTAATCGGACGCCTGGTTGGCCGCGGGCTGGCTTGGTGCGGGACTGCCACCGGAGCCGTAGCTCTCGGTCGGCCGACTGTCGCCACCGGCGGGGGACCCGCCGAAGCCATCGGGCGAACGGCGTTCGTTCTTGGTGATGGCGACCGTGGCCCAGCGCAGGCTGGGTCCCACCTCATCGGCAGTGATCTCGACCTTGGAACGCTTCTCGCCCTCGGCGTTCTCCCAGCTACGCTGGTCGAGGCGGCCGCTGACGACGACGCGCGATCCGCGGCCCAGGGACTGGGCGACGTTCTCGGCCATCTGGGCCCAGCAGACGACATCGAAGAACGACGTTGCCTCGTCCCACTCCTGGGTCTGGCGGTTCTGCCAGCGCCGGTTGACAGCCACCCCGAAGGTGACGGTGGCCTGGCCGGAGGGGGTGAACCGCAGCTCCGGGTCCCTCGTGAGATTGCCGACGATCGTGATGTTGTTGCCGTTTGCCATGGTGGTTACGCTCCGTTTGTGGTGGTGGCCGCCACGGGCGTCGGAGCGGAGGGGGCAGGCCGAGGAGTTCGGCCTGCGACCTTTTCCGGCAACCGGATCACCTTGTGGCGAATGACCTCATCTGCGAGGCCGAGCATCCGATCCACCTTGGCGAGCACCGCCGGATCGGCGGTCACCTCGAACACGGCGTAGTAGCCCTCACTCTTGTGGTGGACCTCGTACGCAAAGCGCCGCCTACCCCAGCGGTCCACCTTGCCCACGGCGCCACCGCCGTCGGTGATGAGCTTCGTAGTCCGATCAATCGTGGCTCGGATGACGTCCTCTTCAAGGCCGGCATCGAGGATGACCATGACTTCGTAGGGCCGCATGCGGCACCACCTCCCTGTGGTCCCGGCCGAGGTCGGGGCCCCGGACGGTCCGGGGCAGGGTCCCGCCGGACGTTCGGCTCGAGCCGTCGGTCCAACGATTGGACGGCGTGGTGCCGTCCGGGCCGGTCATGGTAGTCGACGTCGACGATCTGTCCCCGTCGTTGGAGGCGGGGGCCGGGAGAAGCTGCGCCCCGGTGACGCTCGGCGGGCGCTGATCCGGTCCCAGGAAGGGGAGCGGACTTGCGATGTACCGAACTGGGCCTCATGAGTTCCATGGTTGCAGGGGGGTGCGACGTCGCTGCCCGCCGAGGCCGTTGGCGAAAGAGCGGAGAGGCACCCCGGAGAAGGTGATGGGATCATCCTATCATGTCCTTTCAGCAATCTCCACGCAGGACGTCGCCGGGGCGCCCGCGGGTCAGGCCGAGCAGGGGCCGCCGACGTGGGCGCTGGCCCCGGCAGCGACGCCCAGAGCCCCGAGCCGGCCGATCGGCACCTCGAGCGCCAGGCGGAAGGGTCCGGCCGCCGAGTACTGCGGGCATGAGGCAGTGGACGCCGGGCAGGGGGCCATGATGGCGGAGGACACGAAGGTCCCGGATCGAGCGAAGAAGCCGATGGCCAGAGGGAGGGGGGTGTCGCGCATGTAGTAGGCGTCGTAGCTGTCGGCCGAGTAGACGAAGGCCATGCCCTCGTAGTGGCCGAGGTCCCGCCGACCCATCAGCCCCCGGGCCCGCTCGTCGGGTGTGTTGGCCAGCAGGAAGCACCGCGTCGACGTGGTCCCCTGGCCGATGGCCGGTGTGATCGTCACCGACACGGCCGCCAAGCCGGTCGGCCCGGTCGTCCCGGGAGGCGCCGCCCGCGCCGGGGAGGAGAGGAAGGGGCGGGCCGGTCTGTTGGTCCCCTGGACCAAGAACACGACGATGTCGACCAGCAACAGGGTGAGCGCCAGGCGACGGATCCAGGTCAGGGACCGCTGCGGAACTACGCAGTCCCTCAGCTGCGATGGTGAGGTGGTGTCGCTCACCCGGTCATGGTGGCACTTCGCCGCGGTGCACGGTCGGCGGGCGGGCCCGCCGACCCGCGACAGGCGTAAGCTCATGGTGTGGATGAGGCCAGCGCTCATCGGTTGCTCGGCGTGTCCGCCGGAGCGACCAGGACGGAGATCGAGGCGGCCTTCCGCGCCCGGGTGCTGACCACCCACCCGGACCGGGGCGGCCACGCCGAGGACTTCCGCTCGGTTGTGGAGGCCCGCCGGGCGCTGCTGCGCTCATCGGGCTCCCGTCGTCCCCCTGCGGTCACCGTGGTCGCCGACGTTGCGCTGGTTCGCCAGTTGCTGGTCGCGGTCCTGCGCCGGGTCCTCGATCGCCCGGACCCCAAGCGACGCGTGGTCTAGGAGCCGAGGTCGGACGCGTCGATGGCCGGCCCCCGAGGC
>JALYZO010000202.1 GCA_030945745.1 Actinomycetota bacterium | reverse complement strand
AGCGACGAGTCTGGCCCGCAACTTACGTCTGGCGTCGTACAGGGTCTTGTAGATGGCGTTGCGGTTCGAGCCGAGCTCGGTGGCTACGGCGTCGAGCGGGACACCGTTGAGGACGATGGCGACGAAGATGCGACGTTGCCGGTCGGTCAGTGCCTCGTCCACCGCCCGGTGCAGGGCTGCCACCAGGTCTCGCCACTCCGACTCCCGGGTGGGCTCCAAACCGAGTCGGTCGGGGAGCCGGTCCCAGTCCTCGGCATCCATCGGCCTGGTGCGCCATGTCGTCGAGCTCGGGCCCGGCGACTCTCAGCTGCGCGCTGCGTCGGCGCACCTCGCTGCGAGCGATCGCAACAGGAGTTCGTGCAGCTGGTCCAGGCCAGCCTGCTTCTCCGCGTCGGTACCGTTGAGCAAGCGGAGCCACTCGACAGAGTCGGGGTCGACTGGCGGTTCATCTCACTACGCCTGATCAACGAAGACGTCGACTATGACGACCATTTCCCGCCCGGCTACGAGGCCGGGCATACCGCCGGGCTGAAACTACTACGGGTGGCCGCCCAGGCCAGAGCCGAATACGGCCGGGGCACCATTGGGGTCCCTGTATCAGGCCATCGGCACCCAGGTCTTCGACACTGCCGACAGCGATGACCAGGTGGATCATCCGGACCGGGGGAGCTGCACGTTCGTCGCGCCGATCCTCGCCGAGGTGGGCCTGCCAACCGAACTTGCTGGCGCCCTGGAGGACGACTCCTACGACGCGGAGATCCGCCGCAAGACCGACGAGGCTCGCGCATTGACCGGCAAGGATGTGGGGACCCCGATCATCCAGTTCCAACCGCCGACCGGTGTCGCCTTCTTCGGCCCAGTGATCAGCCGCTTACCCGGCGACAACGAAGCGCTCCGGCTTTGGGACCATGTGGTCGGATTGGCAGGTTTTCCCGGTTTTGCGGAGTTGAAACGGAGCCTGCGCGAACGGCCCCAACTGCGCAACTTCGGCGTCGAACCCGCCGCAATCGGTGTCGAAGAGGACTGGCATGGCGGCAGCCGACGCACCAAGTAGTAGCCGCCGCCCTCTGGGGCCCACCCAAAGCTGAGACCTCGGCGAAGGACGAGTGCTGGCGGCGCCACTGCAAGGCGTGATATGGCTAGGAAACTCCAGAAGAACCCTCTTGACAACATGAAATAGCGTGAAAGACTCTACTGGCTGCTCGACTGTCGTCAGAGAGGAACCTCATGCACCGGGTCCTGTACCTCCTCGCCGCCGCCCCCCCGCCCGCGCCACCAACCTCCGGGGGCAACGGGGTGTCCCTCAGTCCCTCGGACTCGGCCCTGCCCGGCTCGCGGGTGCTGCACGGGATCGCCAACGGGCTCGGTTCCTGGGCCCTCATCGCTGCCATGCTCGGCGTCGTCGTCGGCGCCGTGATCTGGGCGTTCGGCCACTTCTCACAGAACCCCCAGCAGGCGTACAACGGACGGCGGGGGGTGCTGGTCTCCGGCCTCGCTGCGGTGCTGATCGGCGGCGCGCCCGCCATCATCAACTTCTTCTTCGATCAGGGCCTCAAGGTGGCGGCGTCGTGATCCGGATGTGCCCGCCGCTGATGCCCGTGGGCTGCAGCGTGGTGAGCGGTGCCGCCGGATCGGTGGGCTCAGACGTGGCCACCGCTCTCGTCAAGGCGGTCACCAGCGGGGTCGCCGCCGCCGCTGGGTGGCTGGTCGGCCACCTCATCAGCCTGGTGAGCTCCACCACCACCGTGGACCTGGGCGCCCCGTGGTTCATCCACCGTGAGCAGGCCATGGTCAGCCTGATGGCCATCCTCATCGTCCCCCTGCTCCTGGCGGGGACGATCAGCGCCATCATCCGCCAGGACCTGCGCCGGCTGGCCCGCACCTGGGCGGTCGCCCTGCCGGTGGCCGTGGTGATCACCGTGGCGGTGATCAACCTGACGCAGCTGGCGCTCGGCGCCGCCGATGCCATGACCTCGGTGGTGACCCACAACGCCGACCTCGGGGTCTACGCCGCATTCGCCAAGCTGCTGGTGGCGGAGTCTGCCACCGGAGGACCCCCGTTCGTGGCCCTGATCATCGCCGTGGCGGTGATCTTCGGCGCCCTGTTCGTGTGGTTGGAGCTGGTGGTGCGCTCCGCCGCGGTGTACGTGGCCGTGTTCTTCCTCCCCCTCGCCCTGGCCGGTCTGGTGTGGCCGGCGACGGCGCACATGGCCAAGCGGTTGGTCGAGGGCCTGGCCGCCCTGATCCTGGCCAAGTTCGTGATCGTCGCCACCCTCACCTTGGGGGCAGGCGCGGTGGCGTCGGTCCGAGGGGTCGACCAGGTGGCGGCGGGGACCGCCATCCTCTTCGTCGCCGCCTTCGCTCCGTTCGTGCTGTTCCGCATGGTCCCGATCATCGAGGCGTCCGCGCTGGCCCACCTCGAAGGCCTGTCCCGGCGACCGGCCCGGGCGCTGACGTCTGGCGCGCAACAGGCGGCCGCCCTGACCGGGCCCACCGGTGCGGCCCTCAACGCCGTGCGCACCGCCGGTCAGGGTGCCCAGATGGCCCCCTCCGCGGTGGCTGCCCAGACCATCGCCATGGCCAAGCCCACCTACGACCCGGCGACCGGCGGCCCGCCGAAGCCAGAAGAAGACAACCAGCGGTGAGCGGTTACACGTTCGACCCGGTGGACAGCGGCGGCGTGCTCCTCGGGCTGCGTGCTCCTCAACTCGGCGCTCTGGGTGCCGGCGGCGTGCTCGCTGTCGTCTGCGCTGTGACGTTCAGCGGGGCAATGGGCGCCCTCCTCGCTGTCGGTGTCCTTGTCGGCGCCCTCGCCGTGGCGTGCTGGCCCGTGCATGGCCAGCCGCCCATCGCCTGGCTGCCCATCGTGGCTGGCTGGTTGGCTCGGCGCCGTGCCGGTCCCGCCTGCGCTGCCGACCCCGAGCAGGGCCTGACCCGTGAGGTGACCCACTCCGCCGTCTGGCCTGATCGGCCGCCATCCCCGCTTCCCCGGCCCCGACGCCCGGCTCCGGGGCCGGGGACCGGCCCGGCAGGCGTCACCCTCCTCGATGTGCCCGGCGTGCCCGGCGACGCGCCGATGGGCATGGTCAGGGACCGGCGGTCCGGTACCTGGGTGGCGGCCCTGGCCGTGGGGGCGAGGTCATTCACCCTCCTCGATCCTGACGACCAACGCCGGCGACTGGGTGCGTGGGGGGCCATGCTGGCAGGCCTGGCCCGACCGGCCAGCCCGGTGACCCGGGTGCAGTGGCTGCAGACCGTGTGCCCCGCCGATCCCGACAGCCTTCCCCTCCCGATCCCGGCGATGGCCGGCGCCGCCGCGGACTACGCCGAGGTGGTGCGCGCCGCCCGTCCCATGGCTCGCGATCACCGGACCCTGGTGGTGGTCGCCGTCCGGGCCCGGCGCGGTGGTGGTGACCCGGCGACCGTGCTCCGCCGCGAGATCCGCTTGGTGCAGGGCCAGTTGGCCAACGCCGACCTCCTTCCCGGGTCACCCCTCGATCTTGGCGCCCTCACCGCCGCCGTCCGGTTCCGCTTCGCTCCCGGAGCGGGCCGTGGCGCGTGGCCCATGGCCACCGACGAGGCGTGGTCGGCGTTGCGGGTCGACGGTGCCTGGCACGCCACCTTCTGGGTGGCCGAGTGGCCCCGCGTCGAGTCGGGACCCGACTTCCTCGTTCCGCTGCTGATGGCAGGTGGGCGCCGGACCGTCTCGGTGACCATGGGCCCCGTTCCCTCCGTCCGAGCCACCCGGGAGGTCGAGTCCGCCCGCACCGCTTCGATGGCCGACGAAGAGCTGCGCCGCCGAGCCGGGTTCCTGGCCACCGCTCGGCGCCAACGCCAAGCCGAGGGTGTGGCCCGCCGCGAGGCGGAGCTCGCCGACGGGCACGCGGAGTACCGCTTCTCGGGATACGTGACGGTGAGCGGCGCCGACCGCCCGGCGCTCGACGTGGCCTGTGCCGAGGTGGAGCACGCCGCCCAGGCCGCCCACTTGGAGCTGCGCCGCCTGTGGGGCCGCCAGGCCGAGGCCTTCACCTGGACCCTGCCGCTGGCCCGGGGGCTGCGACCGTGAGCCCGCCGACAGCGCATCGGGCGACAAGCGCCCACCTGCGCGCCGCCTACCCGTTCGTTGCCGAGGGCGGACTCGGGGCGCCGGGCCCGTACATCGGCCGGGACCTCTTCGGGGGCTCGTTCTGCTTCGACCCATGGGAGCTGTACCGCCGCGGGTCGCTAACCGGTCCCAACGTGGTCGTCATCGGCCAGATCGGCCGCGGCAAGTCCACCTTCGTCAAGACCTACCTGCGCCGCCAGGAGGCCTTCGGCCGCCAGGCGTGGGTGGTGGACCCGAAGGGAGAGTACGGCCCCCTGGCCGCCGCGGCCGGCGCCGCACCGCTGCGCATCGCCCCGGGTGGACCGCTCCGCCTCAACCCCCTCGACGCCATCGCCGGGCTGGCGCCGGCCAAGACGGGGGAGCTGCTGTGCTCGATCGTCGCCTCCTCGCTCGGCCACGACCTGAGCCCCGGGGCGCGCGCGGCCACGCAGCTCGCCCTGCGCGCCCTGAGCGAGCGCCGCGGACCTCCGTGCCTGCCCGATGTGGTCGCCGCCCTGCTCGACCCCGGCGCGGATTCGGCGGCGTCGGTGGGCACCGATGTCGCCGGGTTGGCTGCTGACGGGCGCGATGTGGCTCTGGAGCTGCGCCGCTTGGTGGAGGGGGACCTGGCCGGGATGTTCGACGGACCGACCTCGCCGGGGATCGACCTGGCCGGCCCTCTGGTCGTGATCGACCTCTCCGCCCTCTACGCGTCACCGGCGCTGGGGATCGTGATGACCTGTGCCACCGCCTGGTTGCAGGCTGCGCTGGCCAGTGGACCCGACGTCAAGCGCCTGGTCGTGGTGGACGAGGCCTGGGCCATCCTGCGCAACCTGGCCACGGCGCGATGGTTGCAGTCCGGGTTCAAGCTGTCGCGTGCGTTCGGGGTGGCCAACGTCGCTGTCGTTCATCGCCTGTCGGACCTGCGCGCCGCGGGGGCCGACGGTTCGGAGACCCAGCAGCTGGCCCAGGGCCTGCTGGCCGACGCCGAGACCCGGGTCGTCTTCGCCCAACCGCCCTCCGAGGTCGACGCCGTTGCCGAGGCCCTCGGCCTGACCTCCACCGAGGCCGCCCTTCTCCCGCTCCTGCCCCGGGGCGTGGCCCTGTGGAAGGTGGGGGCGCGCTCGTTCGTCGTCGAACACGCCCTGGGCGCCGCCGAAGCCGCCATCGTCGACACCGACGCCGCCATGCGGGTCGCTCCCCGTTGACCATGGCTCGCCCGCCAGCCCAGAGGCCCCCACCCAACGGGCCGAAGTCCGGCGGGCGACGCCGCTCCGAGCCGCGCCGCTGGACACCAGCGGACACCGTCACCGTGACGGTCGCCGCCGCCGCCGGCGGAGCGGGCCTGATCACCTGGTGCGCCGGTCAGCTGGCCGGCCGGGTGGCCTCGGGGCGGTGGCCGCCGGTGCCCCTCACCGCGGTGGCCGGCATCGTCGCCCGGCTGCCCGTCCATCTGGGGGACCTGGCCGCCGCCTGGCCCAGCCCGGCCCGCCGCGAGCTACCCGGCGAGGTGCCCATGCTCGGCGCCTTCGCTGTGCTGCTGGCCGTCGCCGCCGGCGTCGTCGCCCTGGGGGTGGTCGTTGCCCGAGCGGTCCGCCGGCGCCGGCCGGGACCCGTCCGCCCACGGTCTCTCCCGCGGTGGCGCCCAGTGCTGCGCACCCCTCCCAGCCGGGGGGCGAGGTGGGCGACGGGACGGGATCTGCGCCACCTCCGCGTCTCGGCCGGCGACCAGACGGGCCGCGTCGTGCTCGGCCGCGTCGGGCGGACGCTGGTCGCCACCGAGTCCCGCCACTCCCTGCTCGTCGTCGGGCCCACCCAGTCCGGCAAGAGCACGGCCCTGGCCGTCCCAGCCCTGCTCGAGTGGGACGGCCCGGTGGTGGCCACGTCGGTCAAGGACGATCTCGTGGCGGCCACCCTGGCCTGGCGCCAGGCCCGTGGCCGATGCTGGGTGTTCGACCCGACGACCGAGGTCCCCGCCTCCACCTGGTCCCCGCTGGTCGAGGCGTCGACGTGGAGCGGGGCGCAGAGGATGGCGGCGTGGCTGGTCGACGCCACCCCGGCGAGGGGAGGTATGAGCGACGGAGCATTCTGGTTCGCGTCCGCCGCCAAGCTCCTGGCCCCGCTGCTGCTGGCAGCGTCTCGCAGCGGGGCGGGCATGGCCGACGTCGTCGGGTGGAACAACGCGTCCGAGCTCGACGAGCCGCTGGGCATCCTCGACGCCGGCGCCGAGCCTCAAGCGGCCGCCGCCCTGGCCGCCGGAGTGGCCCGCGATCCCCGCCTGCGCAGCTCCATCGCCACCACGCTGGAGACCGTCCTCGCCCCCTTCGAGGATCCGTCGGTCGCCCGGGCCACCGCCAGCTGCGACATCGACCCCGCCACCCTCCTGCGAGGCTCCCACAGCCTCTACCTGTGCGGCCCGAGCTACGAACAGGCCCGGGTCCAGGGCCTCTTCGCCGCCCTGGTCTCCTCGGTGGTCGCCGCTGCGGTCGACCTGGTACACCACCAGGGTCACCCCCTCGACCCCCCGCTGCTCGTGGTGCTCGATGAGGTGGCCAACATCGCCCCCCTGCGGGACCTCGACACCGTGGCTTCGACGGCTGCGGGCATGGGAATCCAACTGGTCACCGTCTGCCAGGACCTGGCGCAGCTGGCCACCCGGTACGGCCCGGAGCGCAGCCGCACCATCGCAAACAACCACCGGGCAAAGATCATCCTGTCGGGGGTCTCGGACCTCACCACCCTCGATCTGATCTCCGGTTTGGCCGGCGACACCGCCGTCACCGAGGAGACCGTCACCCGGGATCTGCGCGACGGGAGGCGGACCCGTTCATCGGGCGTGGCCTTCCGGCGCCTGGTGCCGACCGACGAGCTGCGCCGCATCCACCCCGGCGACGGGGTGCTGGTCTACGGACACCTGCCCGTCGCTCGCCTCCGGCTCCGCCCGTGGTACGCCGACCCCGTGCTCAAGCGGCGGGTTCCGCCCCCACCGTCTGCTGCCAGGGATATGCGATGACTGCGGGTCGCGGTCCTACAGGGCAGGCGCTGCGACGTCGTCAGGATACGAGTTTGGACTGGTAGCCCGAGACGAGCGCGACCCGCCCCTCGGTAACGAGTAGCACGGCATCGCCCGTTGGCTGCCGCTGAGACCGGCTCACCAGCCGATCTAGTGCGGTACGGGCGGCACGGGCGGCACGGGCGGCACGGGCGGCACGGGCGGCGTCGCTGCTCGCGCTGGGCCCATTCCCGCTGAGCCCGGCGTGCAGCAGCATGCGGGCCAGAGTGCCGGGACGGACCCGAAGCTGGTCGGCCTGCTGCTCCAATGCGGCGTGGTCAGCCTCGTCAAGACGCACGGTGACGGCGGCCCTGGTCATAGTCTCAGCCTCTAGCTGGCCTGATGCAAAACGAGGCGTTTTGCATCACTGCCTGGCCCGGTCCAGGGCCCCTCACTCTGTGGGCAAGTAAGCGGCTAGGAGCGCGTCGATCGCCTGGTCGCCGATCGGCGGCAAGTGCTGCGTCGGTGCGTCGGCGGCAAGGAGCGCCTCGACCGTCCCGGGGTAGTCGCCGTCCTCGGCACGGTTGTTCTGAAGTCCCCACAAGGCGCAGTCGAGGGGGGTGGGACCGTCGTCGTCGAAGGCGCAGTCGTGCAGGTCTGCGCCGCGCTCCATCAACAGCCGCACCGTGTCGGTTCTCCCGTGCATGGCAGCCTGGTCGAGTGGCGTGAAGTTGCTCCAGCCGCGAGTGTCCACGGCGAGGCCGGCATCGAGGAGTGCCCGCACGACCTCGGTGCGCCCGAGCAGGGCGAACTGGCCGAGGATCCAGCCGAAGTCGTCGGTGGGCGGGTTGCCGAGCGACGGAGGTGCTGCCTTCGGCAGGCGCACCGATTCACCTCGGGCGACGGCCAGCACCGCCACGTCACCGGCATCGAGCTCTGCTGTCGCGCCGCGTGATGCGAGCAGGTCGTAGGCGCTGAGATGGCCGCACCGTGCGGCCAGGGCGAGTGGACGTCGGCCGACATCCCAACGATCCCAGGGCAGGTTCACGTCGGCACCAGCGTCGAGCAGCATCGTGATGATCGTCAGACCCCGGCCGCGACTGATGGCATGGTGCAGGCTTCGGTTGCTGTTGACGTCGACGCCGCGATGAAGGAACCACCGCAGTCCGGCGACGTCCTCGAAGTCCAGCTTGTGGTTGATGAGGTCTTCGAAGCCGGGTTCGTAGAGGAGGTCGAGCAGCGGTGTGCTCGACTGCTCGCAAGCGTGATAGAACGCGTCCTCGTCGGTCCTCGCGCCCCGCTCGAGGACCAGTTTGACAAGGCCCAGGTGGCGTCGTTCGACGGCATCGAACAGTGCCGTCATCTGGCCCTGGCCGTCCCATTCGATGGTGTGGCTGTTCGGGTCGGCACCGTTGTCAAGCAGGAGCCGGGCGCCGTCGAGGACGTTCGCCGACACGCCGATCGAGCGGCGCAGGAGCACCAGCAACGGAGCGAGCCCTTCGACTGGCGTGGTCGCCAGGGAGGGGTCGGCCCGGAGGAGCCTCTCGAGCGCGGCAGTGTCGGCGAGAACAAGCGCGCGCTCGATGCCCTCCAGTCCGCTGGCTTGCACGTGGTGGACGAGCTTGGGCCAACTGGCAAAGCCGTACTCGCAGGCGAGCTCGTGCTGCGCTCGGTTCAAGCTGGTGGCGCGTTGACGTCTACGTGCTTTGGCCTGCTTGCGCAGGTGCTCGAGCGACGGGTGCTGCGGTAGGGCGGGCATGCGAACCTCCGTCTGCCCGTGTCCGCGTGCCGGGCTGAGGTCCGTTGGGTCCCCTGTGTATCGTTGCCGGTGGGATGGTCCCTGCCCCGCGAACTGGCTGCGCCCGGCGGCGCATCACGACGATAGCGCGCTTGCCGCGCCTCCCGTCAGGGGAAGCGGGCCCGGACCAGGATCCGCTTGAAGGTGTAGAAGTACGGCTCCGCCGGCCCCAGCTCCTCGACCAGGCGCCGCTCGTAGTCGCGTAAGAACGTGACCCACGTGGCGTCGTCCAACCCGGCGCGAAATGGCGTCAGCAGCGTCCCCCGCACCCAGGTGACGACGTCGGTCGCCGACGCCAGATGATGGCCGTAGACCTGCAGGCGAACGTGCAGCTCGACAGCACCCAGGCCGTCGAGGAGTGCGGCGTACGCCTCCGGGGAGAGGACCGTATCGCCGCGGTCGAGAGGCGGTTGCCCTCCAAAGGCGGAGAGAAACGGCTCTTCGCTCGCCATCTGGTTGGCCAGGCGGTGCGAGGGGTGGTCGAAGTTGGCGGGGACCTGGAGGGCCAACTGGCCGCCCGGCGCCAGGGTCGACACCAGCCGGGGCAACAGCACCTGGTGGTCCGGTACCCATTGCAGGGCAGCGTTGGTGAACATCAGGGCGAGCCCGCTCCCGGTGAACTCGCCGATGTCACCGGCCTCAAAGCGCAGCCCGGGCCCGGCCCGGGCCCGCTCCAACATGGCCGCCGATCGTTCGATGCCCACGGTGTCGGCCGCACCGCTCCGCTCGTGCAGCTCGGCGGTCAGAGCGCCGGTCCCGCAGCCCAGGTCAACCACCCGCCCGCCTGGGCAAGGTGTGACCAGGGACAGGAGATCGTCGAAGGGCAGGCGCCGTTCCGCCTCGAAGCGATCGTATGTCTCGGGGTCCCAAGTGTCGGACACGTGGCAATTCTCCCATCCCCCGGCCACTACTGACCCCTCTCGCGGCTGAGGCCGTCGCCCCGTCCCAGCTCTGCCATGTGAGGCCCGCCTGTGCCCCTGCTCCCTGTTCTCGTTGCGCCCGTCCGGGCCGTCCGTCGGCTCCGGCCGTGGGTGATCACCGTCGTCATGCTTCTCGTCGGCGCCGCCATCCTGCTTGCGCCCGTCGGCATGGTGCGCCCAGCCCTGCACCCGGTGTTGGCCACCATCATCGACGAGACCCCCCTGTCTGCCTCCTCCCCAGCGGCGGTCACCGTCAGTCCGGGCGAGGACCCCACCACGCTGGTGGTGTCGTGGCCGGCTCCGGCCGGCCCGGTGTCCGCAGCGGCCGTCGACGTCTACTCGGCGTCGTCACCGGTAGCGTCGTCACGGGCCGCCTCGGCACCGCCCCTGGCCTCGGCACCGCCCCTGGCCTCGGTGCCTGTCGCCACCGGCGCCCATGCCGTGGCCCTCCCCGTTCTCCCCGCACAGCCTCCCGGTGCCACCGTGAGCGCCACCGTGGTGCTCTCGTCGGCGTCGGGATCGACGACCCTTGGGCCGAGCGCTCCGTTTCCTGCTGCGCCGCTCAAGGCCGGGGGCTCCCACCTCGGGTCGTTCTTCGCGAGGGCGGCGTCGACCCCCTGCGTCGGCGCCGGCTACGGACCAGGGGCAGTCAGCGTCAACGGCTACACCGGATTCCAGGGCGCGTACTGCACGCCGCCGGCATTCACGTCGGGAACGGGGGCGTTCTGTGCCGACCACGGCCTCGACCATCCCGTCGGGGTCGCCGGCTACGGGTGGATGTCGTCGGTGGCCGGGACGGTCGCCGCCCTGTCCAACCAGTACGGCCGGGCGGCCAACCCCGCCGACGTGGCCCGCCTGGCGTGGATCTACGCCACCTGGGGCACCACGACCGATCCGGCTCGGGCGGTGGCCATAGGGGCCATCACCCACGCGGTCATGGGAGATTATCCGGGACTCGGGGTGGCCAACCTTGACCCGCCGCGGCTCTCGGTGAGCGGTGGCGACCCGGCGGCTGTCGTCGCCGACGTGGGGGCCATGTGGCACTCGTCGGGATCAGCAGCTGCGCCCTACACCCTCCACATCGACCCGGGGCCCGGCCCGTTCACCGTCGGTGGCAGCTACCACGGCCGAGTGGTCCTGACCGGTCGGGGCGGCGCAGCGGCCGTCGGTGTGCCGATCAGCCTGAGCGGGACGAACGTGACCGTCGACCCGCCGGCGACGACCGGGGCGGACGGCGCTGTGGGCTTCACCTGGAGCCCCTCGACGCCGACGGTGACCCTGGTCGCCAAGACCGCTGTGTCCCTTCCCGGTACCGACGTCACCGTGTGGCGACCGGCCACGGCCCAGGTCCCGGTGCAGCGGGTCCTCACCGCTGGACCCGGCGTGGCTCCCACGGCGTCGGTGAACCTGACCGCCAACGCCCCCGCCACCCTCACCCTGGTCAAGCAGTCGGCCGACGCGGCCTGGGTGCCGGTCGGTTCGGGCTTCAGCTTCGACGTGGCCCAGCCCAGCGGGCCCGGAGGGTCGTGGGTCACCGTCGCCTCCCGGCAGACGGCGGCGGACGGAACGCTGGCCCCCGTGACCGGACTGTTGGCGGGCAACTACCGCGTCACCGAGACTGCCCACCCGGCGGCGTTCCGGGCGGGAGGTCCCTGGACCGGATCGATCGCCGCGGGCCAGAACGCCCGGCTGGTCCTCACTGATGAGGTCACCACCACGCCGGTCATCGTGGCCAAGACCGGGGACAACACCCCGGCGCAACCCATCGGTGCCGGCGTCACCTTCACCGTCTCCTTCGATGCCGCCAACAGCGGCTCGTTCGCCACCGCCGTGGGATCGTGGACGACCGGACCCGATGGCACGACGCCGGTCCACGACCTGGCCCCAGGGCGCTACCAGGTCGCCGAGGT
Organism: Actinomycetota bacterium; assembly: GCA_030945745.1. Taxonomy (GTDB): domain Bacteria; phylum Actinomycetota; class Acidimicrobiia; order Acidimicrobiales; family Palsa-688; genus JALZAH01. The sequence continues at coordinate 1,597 of JALYZO010000202.1, read as the reverse complement.
TGCCGCTCCTGGGGGCTACCACCTGGCCGCGCCCTCCACCTTCACGGTAGGCACCGTGGCGACCGGCGAGACCGCGGGGACGCCCGGCCCCGCCATTCGGAGGGTGACGGTGAACGACCTCGCCGTTCGAGGCAGCCTGACCCTTCGCAAGGTGGATGCCGACACCGGGTCGGCCGTTGCCGGCGCCGTGCTCCGAGTTGCTGCGGGCGACCACGTCATCGGCACCTTCACCACCGGCTCCGCCCCGGTCGATGTCCCCGAACTGCTGGCCGGGCACTACACGGTCACCGAGGTGGCCGCCCCACGCGGCTACCAGCTTCCCGATCCCGCTGATCAGGCCGTGGACCTGGCCACCGGCCAGACCCTCCAGGTCACCTTCACCGACCGCCGGGTGGCGCAGAGCCTCGCTCCCGTGGCGGCGCAGTCACCCGCCGCCCCCACGGCCGTCCCGGGGTTGCCGGCCACGCCCGGCGCCTTGGCGTTCACCGGGCTCCCGGTGTGGCGGCTGGTCGCCGCCGGCGTGCTGATCATGTTCGCCGGAGTGGCCGTGTTGACCATGGGCCGCCGCCGCTCGGTCCCTGACGGGGGGTGCACGGACCCGTCTGATCGGGGTGCCGCTGGGCTCAGCGGGCGGGGCCGGCCTCGTCCAGGGGTTCGGGCTTGACCCGGGTGAGGATCCCCGCAGCGCCACCGAGGCCCAGAACCACGGCCAGCAACGCCCACCGCTTCCCGCTGCGGTCCTTGCCTCGGAGCCGGTCGACCGACAGTGGGCCGGGGCCGAGGGCAGCCATGGCGGCTGCGGCCACGGCCACGACGCCGGTGTACTCCCAGCCGCCCTTGAACACCAGGAAGCCCTTCCCCTTGTGGTCGGTCCGCGCCGCGGTAGCCATGACGCCGATGGCCCCGGCGGCGGGCAACGGGCTGAGCGCCCCAAGCGTCATCAGGGCGCCGGCGCCGATCTCCGTACCGGCTCCGAGCCTGGCGTGCAGTGCCCCTGGACGCAGCCCGAGCGACTCGAAGTACTTGGCCGTCCCTTCGAGGCCGCCGCCCCCGAAGATCTTGTTGCACCCGTGGACGACGAGCATGGGCCCGACCGCCAGGCGCAGCAGCATCGATGCCGCCCCCGCTCCCCTCGTGGTGGTGGCTGAAGATGTGCGGCTCATGGGCACTCCTCGATTGCTCGGTCGACAGACACCGTAGCCCCGACCGAATCGTGCCGCGGTTCCCCGTGCGGGAGCCGGGTCGGGACGCCACCGTCGCTCCGTTCCCGGCCGCCGGTCGCCGTTCGCCGTTCGCCGTTCGCCGTTGGTTGTCCGTAGGTTGTCCGTACCCTTGCCCCACTTCCGGCACGACCCATGCAACGTTGGTACCGATTCGCGCCGGAAACCGACGCAAATCGGTACCAACGTTGTCCTGGCCCCCTCCAAGACGCCTGGGACTCTCGGACATTCGATCGTTGAGGGAGGAGCCGGCGTGGTCGGTCCTCGGTGCGGCCTCGGCAAGGTCGGTGTGTGGGCCACGAGGAGGAGACGAACCTGCTTGCCAGCTGCTTCCGCCGGCTACATGATGCCATCGACGAGAAGTGGAAGCTGCGTGA